>JBDTLQ010000163.1:0-7264 GCA_039934715.1 Ignavibacteria bacterium
GAATATCTTGTTGTCTTCAGTCCCCGCCTTGAACTCGATCCCAGTGTAAATATCCTCTGTGTTCTCTCTGAAAATTACCATGTTTACTTTATCGGGACGCCGCATGGGTGTTTCGATCCCGCCGTAATATTTTACAGGGCGCAGACAGACATAAAGATCAAGTCTTTGTCTTAGAGCGACATTGATCGACGTAATTCCTTTTCCTACAGGAGTTGTAAGCGGACCCTTGATCCCTATCAGATATTTTCTTAATAATGTTATCGTTACCTCAGGAAGCCATTGCTTTGTCTGCTTGTATGCCTTTTCACCTGCCAGCACTTCTATCCATTCGATCTTTCTTTTTCCATTGTAAGCTTTTTCCACAGCGGCATCAAATACAAATTTTGACGCTGACCATATTTCCGGGCCTATGCCGTCGCCTTCAATATAAGGAATTATAGGATCATCAGGTACATTAAGAATTCCTTTGGCTGCTGTTATGATATTTCCCATTTTTGTTTTAAAATTATAATCATAAATTTACTTAATTTATCTCCGCTGATAAATGCTATATATTATCCTTTACACTTATGCTATTTAAACGACAAAAGAATTGAACGGAGATGATACAGATTTAACTGATTATGACAGATCTTACCGATTTTTTATAAATACACCATTTCAATTAAATAAATCTCGGATTGAAATTAAAAAGAAGTTTGATTTTAAATGAAATATTTTCACCATTGAGATTTTTAGGATATAGTTCAGCAGAGATAACTGTAATTCCGTTCCAACTGAGTTCAGCTTTCATATAATAAACTAATACTTTTTGAATGCAGCAGCTTACAGACGATACATTTCTGCCAAAGCAGAGGCTTGAAACTTTATGTGACGGGATCTTTGCGATCACTATGACACTGATAATTCTTGATCTGAAAACTCCCGAGAATCTTCCATCAAAAGTTCCAGCCGAAGAGCTTCCAAAAATTTTGTATGATCTTCTGCCTTCCCTGGAGGCTTATGCAATAAGTTTTATTATACTGGGAATTTTCTGGTTGAGACATCAGATCGGCTTCAGATTTGTCAGTTCAGTTAATAGACCTTTGATATTCGTCAATATTCTGTTCCTGCTTTTCATTGGATTTGTTCCTTTTACTGTAGGTATTATGATGCGTTATCCGGCCCTTGCATTATCATTCAGGTTATATATTATTAATCTTATTTTGATTAGCCTGCTATTAACATTTCAATGGATATTCATATCCAGGTCAGATAATGTTGCGGCTGTAGAGATTCCGAAAGCTCTGAAAAAGAATTTTTTGATCCTGTCGTTTGTGCCGATCTTAATCTTTGGTATGTGCTTCATAGCATCTTATTTCAATCTGAGATTCGCTTTTCTTATGATCTACCTGGACCCTTTATTCTACGCTATCTACAGAAGGGTATTAAAGAGAAAGAAGATCATGTAAGGTAGCCCTCTAACTTTGTACACGACAATAAATGGCACGCGGATGAGACGGAATTATGCTGATAATCGCAGATCTTTTACTTTTAACCGATTATCCTGATTTTGTTAAAAAAATTAAATCTTAATTATATTTTGTCTTTGTTCCACTTTATTTGAAAATCAAAAATCTATTTAAAATTAAACAATCAGCGACAATCCTTTTTTTCAGCGTCATCAGTGTGCAATAAAAGTGTTGTCGTGTACGTATGCGCTCGTATGCGCGACAACAAATAATTTCAATTGCTTTGATTTTCTACATGAGTTTAACTATTTTTGTATAAAATAATTTAAAAAATGCCACTAAGACACAAATCAGCTCAGAAAAGAGCAAGACAAACAATCAAGAAGACCGAAAGAAATAAGAAATATAAAGCTATGATCAAAGGATCGGTGAAAAAGGTTTTGGGAAATAAGGATAAGGCCGGAGCTGAAACTGAATTAAGAAAGACAGTAGCAGTGATCGACAGAGCCGCGGTTAAAGGAATAATTCACCGCAATAAAGCAGCCAATCAGAAATCAAAATTGACCAAACACGTCAATAAGCTCGGTAAATAATTTTAGAAGTTTTTTATGTATTGTGTAAATAAAAGTCTGATCATTCAGACTTTTTTATTTATTAAGGTAGGAAAGTTTATATTCGGTAAAGACTTTCAGCGCGTTTAAAAATTCCGTCCAGCCGCTGCAGTTAGCGAACGCGCTCTTAACGCCTTCTTCATTGCCTTCCCATCCCGTCTCTTTGATCTTTACCCTTATCTTCCCGTTGTTGTCTTCAAATATGAACTCGCTTCTTATCCTGTAATTTACATTAGAGCCGTTCCACTCAAAGATGATCTTGTCATTCGGATGGACCTCAAGAACATTTATCAGCGCTGCTTCTTCACCCCATACCCATAAGATCTCTCCGCCTTTATCCAGATCCCTTCGCGCGTCGGTCGTAAAATATTTTTTGACATTATCTCCCCTTGTTACGTTGTTCCAGACGGTTTCAATGTCGGATTTGATTACAGTGCCAACTGTAAAATGAATTGTGCCGGGACACGAGATCTCATGAAGCGGACTGAAGACGTAGTTTTTCATATCAGATTAATTTTTAAAAGCTATTGCCTCTATTTCAACCTTTACATTTTTCGGAAGTCCTGATACAGCTACTGTCGTTCTTGCCGGAAGAGTCTTTCCGAAATATGTTTCATATACTTCATTCATTGAATTAAAATATATCATATCTTTTAAAAATACTGTAGTCTTTATAATGTTATTCAAAGAAGAACCATTGTCTTCAAGAATGCATTTGATATTATCAAGTATCTTTTTGGTTTGGTCGTCAATTTCATCCGAGACCACATAGCCGTTAATGTCAAGCGCGATCTGACCGGATATAAAAATTAAATTACCAAATTCAACTGCCTGTGAGTAAGCTCCTATTGGTTTTGGCGCTTTATCAGTGATAAGGTTTTTTTTCATAAAATTACTTTTTGAAAATTTTTTATTTTTAATTTAAACTGAATTTTTTTTATACCGAAAGGTTTTCCATAACATTAGTCGCACTTGTCAACTATCCTTTCGAGATCATCATTTGAATAATATTCGATTATGATCTCTCCGTTAAACCTGCCTTTCTTGCTTATGCTCACTTTAGTACCGAAAAAATTTCTCAGCTTGTCTTCAATTCCCTGAAGATGAGGATCATAAATTACACCCAGCTTTGGTTTCCTGACCCTTTTTTTCTTTAATGAAGATTTTGTCAGCTCTTCAAGATTTTTTACGGTAATGTTCTCATTGACAATTCTTTTCCAGAGGATAAGCTGGTCTTCAAGATTGTCAACGCGGAGAAGCATTCTTGCATGTCCTTCAGTGATCTCATTTTTCCGCAATGATACTTTTATTTCAACCGGAAGATTTTGCAGGCGGAGCGAATTGGCAACCGTACTTCTTTGCTTGGAAACTTTCGCGGAGATCTGTTCCTGCGTCAGATTAAATTCACGTGACAGTTTGCTAAATGAATCTGAAAGCTCCATTGGATTAAGATCTTCGCGCTGAATATTTTCTATCAGTGCCAGCTCAAGCATGTCATCATCATTGCCGGCCGACTTTTCAAAAACATACGCCGGGATCTTTTCTAGCCCGATAAGTTTTATCGCGCGCAATCTTCGTTCACCCGAAATTAAAATATAATCTTCACCCGATCTTCTTACTGTCACCGGCTGTATCAGTCCCTTCTGTTTGATGGAATCTGCAAGTTCGCTAAGCCGGGTCTCATCAAAATCTTCTCTCGGCTGCAATGGATTTACTTTTATCCTGTTCACACTGATCTCAAATGCCTGGCTTTTAGATGTCTCGTCAACGGCATTCATGTCAACATTCTTTTCAGTGAATATTGCCGAAAGACCTTTGCCTAATACCGAAGTCTTGTTATCCATAAGCTAAATTTAAGATTCGTTAATTTTCAGATCGCTCTTTACTCCTTCCGGATTCTCCTCCGAACCCGGCTCGCCGTTCCTCATTAAAAATTCTTTTCCGAGTTCATTATAATTCATAGCACCGGTTGAAGACGGATCATACATTATAATAGGTTTACCGTAACTCGGAGCTTCGCCTATTTTTACATTCCTGAATATTTTTGTCTTAAAAACTTTCTCACCGAAAAATCTCCTCAGCTCACTCTCGATCTGATTTGATAATTTCAGTCTCGAGTCAAACATTGTCAGCAGATATCCTTCAATATTCAGAGAAGGGTTAAAAATATTTCTTACATTCTTGATTGTATTCAGCAATTGTGACAAACCTTCCAAAGCATAGTATTCGCATTGAACCGGTATAAGAAGCGAGTTAGCTGCAGTCAGAGCATTTACTGTAATCAGGCCAAGTGAAGGCGGACAATCAATAAAAACATAATCATACCTGCCGTTATTATTTTCTGCTGAAAGAAAACTCATTATCTTATTCTTTAGAACGCTCTCACGTGAAGGCAGTTCAACAAGCTCAAGTTCGGCAGCGACTAAATTTATATTTGAAGTGATGACATCAAGATTATTTACCTGTGTTTTCTTAATGCATTCATCAAGTGTTCTGTCTGAAATGAAGAGCTCGTAAGTTGATAAGCCGTCTATCTTTGCTTCAAGTCCGAGACCCGAGGTCGCATTTGCCTGGGGATCGGCATCTATCAGTAAAACTTTCTTGTCATTAGCCGCAACAGCGGAAGAAAGATTGATTGCCGTAGTAGTCTTTCCAACCCCTCCCTTCTGATTCGATATCGAAATTATTTTTGCCAAATATTTTTTTTGTTAGTTGTTACAAGCGTGAATCGTCAATAGTCAATAGTGAATAGTCAATAGTGAATCGTGAATCGTCAATCGTCAATCGTGAATCGTGAATCGTGAATCGTGAATCGTGAATCGTCAATCGTGAATCGTCAATCGTGAATCGTGAATCGTGAATCGTGAATCGTGAATCGTGAATCGTCAATCGTCAATCGTGAATCGTCAATCGTGAATCGTGAATCGTGAATCGTCAATCGTGAATCGTGAATCGTTGATGTATAAACTTTATTTTAAATCAATATCCAAAATCTAAGATCTTAAATCCCAAATTCGAAATCCCAAATCCCAAATCACAGATCCACCTCATCCCCGCTTTTCATTACGAAACATTTCTTTCCGATCGATTCGATCTTTCTTTTAAAATCAATATCATCGGCTTTGATTACATCAAAGGTATTGTAATGAATCGGTACAACGGTTTCGGCATTGATAAACTCAGCTGCTTTTACCGCGTCATCAACACCCATTGTATAATTATCACCGATCGGCAAAAACGCGATGTCAATTTTGTTCATCTCTCCTATCAGCTTCATATCATAAAACAACCCGGTATCGCCGGCATGATAAAGTGTTTTACCTTCTGAAATAATAATTACACCCGCGGGAGAACCTGTGTAAACGCCGTCTTGAGTTGATGAGGAATGATGTGCAATAGTCAGCTTTATTTTTCCAAAAGGAAAATGAAAGGCACCGCCAATGCTCATGCCATGAGATTTTATCTTTTTTAAATACAGGTGGTCGGACAATTCGACCATCGCTATAACGGTAGCGTCGTTAGCTTTCGCGATTTCAATCGTATCACCAAAATGATCATCGTGACCGTGAGTAAGAATGATATAATCACATTTGGCATCTTCTTTTTTAATGTCGCAAAAAGGATTTCCTTCGATAAAAGGATCAATGAAGATGGTCTTACCGCCGGTGATCACTTCAACAAAGGAATGTCCGTGATATATTATTTTCAATGTTATTTTTTTTTTGACGGCATGAAATTACCATTAATAAGAGTGTAATTCAATTTTAATATCAGTGCCTTCCTGACCTGACTTAAAATTTTTTGAAAGAGGATGAGTTCATAACTTTTTACTTAAACCTAAATGAATTATATTACACATTGTTAAAAATATTTTTATAAAAATATGTCAAAAATCTTAAAAGAAAAACTTTCCTCGCAAATACCCGCATTAAGAGAAGAAGCGAAATCAATTATAAAATCCGATGGCAGCATGACCATAGATCAGGTTATAATTGACCAGCTTTTCGGCGGTATGAGAGGGATCAAAGGTTTAGTTTGTGATACATCTTCTGTCGGACTTGATACCGGTCTTATAATAAGAGGCATTCCGATTTTAGAACTTACGGAAAAATTACCGGAAGAAATTTTTTATCTGCTTCTCACCGGGGAGCTTCCGGATAAGAAAGCATTAAAGGATCTTCAGGACAATATCAGTTCACGAAGTGAAGTACCGTCCTATGTCTGGGACATCTTAAATTCAATGCCGGAGGATTCTCATCCGATGGTGATGTTAAGCACTGCGATCATCGCTATGGAAAAAGATTCCGAATTCCGAAAAGCATACGACGGCGGACTCAGCAAAGATAAGTTGTGGGAGCCAATGTATGAAGATTGTCTTAACATCATAGCCCGGGTTCCGCAGATAGCCGCTTTCATTTACCGGAAGAAATTTAATAAGGGAGACATGATCCCGCCGGATAAAAATCTTGATTGGGCAGCGAATTTAGCGAAGATGCTCGGAGTGAAAGATGATGACGGAACATTTGCGAGTCTGATGAGACTTTATATGGTCCTTCACAGTGATCACGAAGGCGGAAATGCAAGCGCGTTTACAAACCTTGTGATCTCATCAACATTATCTGATGCTTACTATGCTTTCAGCGGAGCTTTGAATGCTCTCGCCGGACCACTGCACGGACTTGCAAATCAGGAATGTCTGAAGTTCATCGTCAAAATGCGTGAAGAGATTGGTCACTCACCGACCGATGATGAAGTAAGAGCTTACTGCAAAAATTTACTGGATACTGGCAGAGTTGTAGCGGGATACGGACATCCTGTTTTGAGGATCACCGATCCGAGGTTTACTGCCTTTCTTAATTTCGGAAAGAAGTATATGCCGGAAGATGAAATTTACACTATGGTAAAACAGTTGTTTGAGATCGTACCTGACCTATTAAGAGATCAGGGAAAGGCAAAAGATCCTTGGCCGAATGTAGACGCTATAAGCGGCGCGATGCTTTACCACTACGGTGTAAAGGAATATGAATTTTATACAGTCTTTTTCGGAGTGTCAAGGATACTTGGCTTTTCGGCGCAGGTCATTCTTGCCCGTGCAATGGCTGCTCCTATCATAAGACCCAAGTCGGTAACGACTGAATGGATCAAGTCTCAGGCAAGCAAAAAATAATTTTCCCGTTTAAGTTATTTCGCAGGCGTTAAGCC
>JBDTLQ010000164.1:0-7207 GCA_039934715.1 Ignavibacteria bacterium
GTTGGCAAGATCACATATCAGACTAACAACGAAATGACACCGGGTCAGATAATTGATCAGTATCCAAAGTTTGATAAATCCGCGAATGAAAATACGAGCATTGATCTATTCGTTGCTAGAAAGAAAGTCATCATTCAGCGTGAAGGTGATGAAGACTCGGGAGATAATACCAAAAAGACAGAGACTGATAACGAAACTGTAAAACCGGATGCCGATAAAGAAAAACCGAAAGAGTTTCCTGCTCCAAATAAACCTGCAGAAAAGAAAACTGAAAAGAGTCCGGTCATAAAGAAGGAAGAGGGGAGCAAGGAAAAGGTTGAGCCGAAGAAGGAAGGTGATAAGAAGTAGGTTCTGCCCGGATCATTATTTACTGATCCTTGACCATTTAATAATAAAGAACCTGACCTCCCCCTTACCCTCCTTTCCAAGAAAGGGGGATTATGGGGTTGGTCCGGCACAATAAAGAATAAATTCTCTTCAATCGCATCTCTAAATTTATGAGAATATTCATTAGTGAAATTTGTGGCAAATGTCTTGTTTAAAATATTAAATTTACTGCCCGTCGCATGAAAAAAATTTGTCCTTCCATTCTCTCCGCAGACTTCGCAATTCTAGAAAAGGAAATTAAAGAAGTAGAAGCAGCAGGTGCCGACATAATTCATTGCGATATAATGGACGGACACTTTGTTCCTAACATTTCATTCGGTGCGAAGATTGTTGCCGACGTCAATAAGATCACGGACGTTCCTCTTGATGTTCATCTGATGATAAGCGATCCCGATAAATATATCGGTGATTTTCACCGTGCGGGGGCGAATTATATATCGGTTCATTACGAAAATAATTTTCATCTTGATCGGACGGTCTCGATGATTAAGAATCTCGGAATCAAAGCCGGAGTGGTGATCAATCCCGCTACTCCCGTGTTCATGCTTGATGATATACTTTTCTGTGCAGATTATGTTTTGATAATGAGTGTCAATCCCGGATTCGGAGGACAGAAGTTCATTTCTAACTCGATTAATAAAGTGAAGGAGCTCAGAAAAAAAATTCATGACAAACATTATAATTGTCTCATAGAAGTTGACGGCGGTATCGGACCTGAGAACATAAAAGAAATATCGGAAGCCGGAGCGGATATGTTCGTATGCGGCGCCTCAATATTTAATTCAAAGAACCGCGGCGAAGTGATAGGAAAGATGAAACAGCTGATATCATAAGCAAGATCACTGAGTTCAAAAGTAGGATCATATTACGCGAATGCAAGGCGAGCGGATGACGCAGATAAAGCGGATTTGCACTGATTTCTTTCTTGACGATCGAATGTCAAAAGACATGGAAATATTTTTCATTACAATAAGTAAAACAAAATATCCGCGATCATCAGTTTGATCAGTGTTATCCGTGTTCAAAACCTTATATCAAAATTCAATTAATGAAAAATGTTTTTTTCAAAGACAAGGTTTTACCCGCTGAGAAAAAAATAATATCTTCACTCCGGATTCATTCCAGAATATTAATGGAAAATGCCGGCGCAAACTCTGCCGGATATATAATACACAATTATCCTGATCTTTTTGATAACCCGGTTATAATTATCACAGGCAAAGGCAACAATGCTGGTGATGGCTTTGTAACTGCAAGACATCTTTTCATAAATAATGTCAGTGCAAAGATTCTTACACTTTTCATGGAAGCGGAATTGAAAGGTGACGCGCTTGAGAATTATAATCTTCTGAAGAATTTGTTAAACGGGAATTCAGGCATTCTTTATTGTAAAGATGTTAAAGATCTCAAAAAAGAAATTCCGGATGAAACGGGAATTGTCATTGATGCAGTATTCGGAGTAGGATTTAAAGGTGAATTGGGAAAAAGGATCGGTGAAATGTTTGTATTTTTAAACGGTCTTAAAAACAAATTCAGAATATCACTTGATACACCGTACGGTTTGTATAGCTTCAATCAAAAGGCTGCTGCACTAAAAGCCGGGCTTACTCTGGCAATGGGAGTAAAGAAATTCGATTCATTGTTTGGTGAGGGACGTAAATATTCAGGAAATATACAAGTGATTGACATTGGAGTTGATGACAATGAATTTACAAAATACAACAGTGATAAAATTTTTGAAACCGGTGAAGATGATGTAAGGAAATTCCTCCCTGTAAGAGACATAAATTCCAATAAATATTCAAACGGCAAAGTTTTTATTTTATCGGGTTCGAAAGGACTTACCGGGGCGGCATATCTTTGTTCAATGTCAGCAATGAGGACGGGCTGCGGTGCAGTTGTAACCGGAGTACCTGCTTCGATCAACGACATCATGGAGATCAAAATGACAGAGGTAATGACTTTGCCGCTGAAGGAAACGTCATCATTATCACTTTCACTAAATTCTTATGAAGAAATGAAAGACAGGCTGAAGTGGGCTGATACAATACTTATTGGTCCTGGCATTTCAAAGAATGAAGAAACCATGAAGCTTGTAAGAAAGATAGTAAAGGAGAATGATCTGAATTATGTGATCGACGCCGACGCGATATCAGCTTTCAAAGGTCATCTGAAATTATTAAAGAATAAAAAAATTATTCTCACGCCACATTTCGGTGAGTTTGCGAATCTCATTGATAAAGATATTGAAGAAGTTAAGAGTAATTTTTATGTACTAGCGAAAGACTTTGCGAAAGAATATAAAATTGTGCTTATACTTAAAAATGCCCCTTCAATAATTACAGATGGAAAGGAATTTTATATAAATCCTACAGGCAGGGAAAATCTTGCTACAGCGGGTACGGGCGATGTTCTTTCGGGGATCGTTGCAGGTCTTTATTCACAAAGTAAAAATATTTTTAAAAGCGCGCTGGCAGCAGCATACATTCACGGTAAATGCGGAGATAATCTATACGATCTTACAGGACCGGATTCTACTATAGCCGGCGACCTTATCAATGAGATCCCGAAAGTAAAGAATGGTATTATTGGAAAATAAGATCAATCCCCGGTATTATCATTTTGCTTTGATCGGTTATTGTCTGCTGATATTTATTCTTTCATCCTTGCCGGGAGATGAACTTCCAAAAATTGATATTGAGTTCAGCGATAAATATATTCACATTATAGTTTTTGCGGTACTGTGTTTATTATTTTTTTATTCCTTAAAAAATCAGAGTAAATATGCTAAATTAAAAAAGTTCGCGCCTGAGTACTCGGTTTTATTCACGGCTTTGTATGGGATCACTGATGAGCTGCATCAGTACTTTGTTCCAAACAGAAGCTGTGAGATATATGACTGGCTTGCCGATCTGACGGGTGCAATATTAATCTATATCATAATGAAAACTTATCATCATAAACGAAAAGCAGTTACAGCTTTAGTTTTTATGCTGGCTGTTATATCCGGATCATGCGGCAGCAGCATAGATAAAAAAAACAATTATATGATCAATGTAACCGCAGAGGAAGCGTGGCTGAATCTCATGCCGGGAATAGATGAGACGTCAAACAAATTCGGATTTTCAATAGATGTTAAAATGGAAAACTTCGGAGATAATACGGGACTTGCTGTAAAAGACCTGGTGATCTACCTTAATAATGACACTCTGAAAAATAAAACTTTCGAATCTCAAATTACAAAAGACGGCAGGAACGTGATGATCAAAGTTTTCCAGCTCAACAGTGAGCGCTATCTTGATACAAGTAAGCCTTTGCCGGAAGAGGCACAGTTTTCTTTCAGAATATATAAAGGAAGTAATCAGATCAAAAAACTTAAAACTTCTAAATTAACCATACATAAAGTTTACTAATTAATGATTCAATTTACTGATCTCTACAATCTCTTACCTTTGGTCATCATAGCTTTTGCGGCCACTTTCATTTTGCTTATCGAGGTCATTTTCAAAAAGAGTGAAAATATTATTTTTGGTTTCAGCGTACTCTCGGTAATGGCGGCAATAGCGACCTCATTTCTCTACTTTAATAAAGAGATGATAATGTTCGGCAACTTTATTAAAGTCTCAAATGTCTCGCTCACTTTCAGTGTGATCATACTGGTGAGTCTTTTGATCACGATCATAGCATCGAAGAATTATATCGAGAAGGAGAAGATCAATTTCGGTGAATATTATTCGCTCTTATTATTTTCACTGATGGGAATGATGCTGATGATCTTTGCTAACGATATACTCATTATATTTATCGGGCTGGAGCTCATGTCAGTTTGCTTCTATGTTCTCGCAGGATTTTTAAGACTAAGGACAAAGTCAAACGAAAGCGCGCTGAAATATTTTCTGCTTGGTGCATTCATGACAGGTTTCATTCTTTACGGTATCGCACTGATCTATGGTATCGTCGGCAGCACAAGTTTGCCGCAGCTTTATTATTCGCCCAAGAACCTCACTAACTATGTTTTCGTAATCGGCATTGGTTTATTCATAATAGGATTTATGTTCAAGATCGGAGTTTTTCCTTTTCAGATGTGGATACCCGATGTATATGACGGAGCTCCGACGGTCGTTTCAGGAATGTTGTCAACAGCCGGAAAGATCGCTGCTGTCGGAACTATCCTTCCGATAATAATTTCTCTGAACATTGTAAACTTCAGAATAATCTTCGCGGTAGCTGCGGTCGCTACAATGATGTACGGTAATGTGATCGCACTTGCACAGACAAACATAAAACGTCTGCTTGCTTATTCATCGATCGCGAGCGCCGGCTATATTTTTGTCGGTGTGGCATCAATGAATGACTTCGCTTTGAGAGGTATTGCGTACTATCTGATCGCTTATACTTTTATGCAGCTGGGAGCTTTCATAGTTGTGTCATTGCTCGAAAAGAAAGATGACGGATCGAGAGAATATAAAAATGTCGATCTTGAATATTATAAGGGCCTCGGAAAAAGAAATCCAATGATCGCTCTGTACATGACATTGTTCCTCTTCTCGCTTGCAGGCATTCCTCCATTCGCGGGATTCTGGGGAAAATATTATTTGTTCTATGCAGCAATAAAATCCAATATGATCTGGCTCGCCGTAACAGGCATACTTCTGAGTCTTATTGGAGTTTACTATTATATAAAGATAATCGTGTATATGTGGTTCAGTGAATCATCAGACGCGAGTCTTGCTTCACATGAGAAGATCTCATTCACAAACTCGGGAATTGTTGCGACAGTGCTTGCTGTTATCGGAACTATATGTTTTGGGGTTGACCCTAATTTGTTTTTCAAGCTTTTTAAATTCGCTCTTACTCCATAAATAATGGAAATACAGTATTCAAAATGGCGTCCTGATTCAATGACTGATGACAAGAGACTTGAAAACCTCGTCTCTGTCTTCAGCTATTTATTAATACAAACCAACGGCGACATTGACGAAGCGCTTGACTGGATAGAACAGCTGGACTCTGAGTATAAGCTTTTTGATAAAGATCTTTCCTTCGGAGATTTTGTGGACGAACTTAAGAAGCAGGGTTACATTGCTGAAAAGGACGGAACCAAAGTACTGACGTCAAAAGGTTCGCGGAAGATGAGAACCGAATCTCTGAAGAAAATTTTTTCCGGTCTTAAACCTGACACGGCAGGTTTTCACGAAACAAATAAAACCGGCAGGGGAGTTGAGAAGCTGAGTGAGCTGAAGAAATTCGAATTCGGCGATCAGATCACCAACATTGATCTGACATCCACAATAAAGAATGCATTTCTAAATTCAGATATATCAAATTTCCATTTAAAAGAAGAAGACATCGATGTTTATGAGACCGAACATATGTCAAGCTGCGCGACTGTATTAATGATAGATATTTCTCACAGCATGGTTCTATATGGAGAAGACAGAATCACTCCCGCGAAGGAAGTAGCGCTTGCTTTGTCTGAGCTCATACTGACAAAATTTCCGAGAGATAAAATGAACATTGTTGTCTTTGGAGATGACGCGAAGGAAGTTTCAGTAAGAGACCTTCCATTCCTTACAGTCGGGCCATTTCATACAAATACAAAAGCCGGGTTAAAGTTGGCGAGACAAATTCTTAAGAAAAAGGGAAGTGTGAACAAGCAGATATTCATGATCACTGACGGAAAGCCGTCGGCATTGTTTACGGATGACGGAAGGATCTATAAAAATTCTTTCGGACTTGATCCGAGAATTGTCAATAAGACGCTTGACGAAGCCGTCGCCTGCAGAAAGGATAAGATAAAAATAACCACGTTCATGATCGCTCAGGATCATTATCTTGTAAATTTTATTGAGGAGTTTACAAGAGCGAATAACGGTAAGGCTTACTATTCAGACCTTGATACACTCGGACAGCATATCTTTGTTGATTATCTGAAAAACAGGAAAAGATTTAACTGACCTTCCTTGAAACTATTAACTCTCCTATTACTTTTTATACCTCAAATAATATTTTCAAACGAACCTTCTTCAAGCAAAGACAGTATATATTTTTTTACTACCGATCTGGTATTTACACCAACAGAGTCCGGTGTTTTTGAATCAAGGATCGGGGCTACGAAGTTCACTGATAAAAAAAATTTAAAGTTAGATATAGGCGCTTCGTTTGATCTGATCGGGTACAAAGTAAATCAAAATACATTTTCATTTGGAGCGGATTTTTTTACTTTTTCAAACCTTAGGAGTGAAGATAACTTTAAATTTCCTGTAGACGCGATCGATTATTTGTTCGGGGTTAATTTTAATTTTAAAAATAATGAACATGGTAATAAATTATTTTCAAGGTTGCGGATATCACATATATCTTCACATTTTGAGGACGGGCATATCTATGAAAGAAGTGACACCATTTTTACGCCGGTTGTATTCAGCAAAGAGTTCATAAACCTTGCCGCAGCAAGGGATTTTGAAATAGATAAAAAGTTAAACCTGAAAACGCTTATTGCATTGGATTATATTTTCCATTCAATACCAAAAGATCTTTCAAAGTTGTCAGGACAACTGGGATTGGAAACACGGTATTATTTGTCGGACATTGTTGATGTTTATCTTTCAAATGATGTTACACTTGCATCCGTGAATTCAAAAACAAACCTGAATGAAAATTTTGAAGGCGGGATCTCTTTTGGAGGTATAAGCAAGCGTTCTGTAAAAATATATTTTACATACTATGACGGGCAGGATTACAGAGGTCAGTACTACGGAAAATATTTAAACTATAAAGGCATAGGGGTAGGTTTTAAAATTTAATTTTAAATTATGTT
>JBDTLQ010000165.1:0-7175 GCA_039934715.1 Ignavibacteria bacterium
GGTCATCCATTTTCAAAACAAACAAACCCTTCTGCATATCAGACACAATTATTTTGCCTGAAGGAAATTTAAAAACACCCCAGCAGCCGGAAAATTGGTTTGTATTTCCTGACGGATACGTATCATACCATCCGATCTCAACCGGTGCTTCGGGGTTGCTGATATTCAGCACTCTTAAACCTGCCTGGTAATGGGCTACGACTGCGGTATCACCGTATATCTCAATGTTGTGAACAATCGTATTACTGATCCCGCTTGGCTGCCATGCAGAAACAAATGTAATGTTAGAGAGATCTTCAATATTCCAGATCTTGAGCTTTCCCGGCGGATTTGAAGTTTCATCCGTGGTAAAAATATATTTCCTGTCTTTCGTAACTGCGCTGTTATGCGTAAATGGATTCGGGGTTGTATGAAATGAAGTAATCAGTTTTATTGAATCCTTATTTGAAACATTGAATATACACAGCTTCCCTGTGTAAATGTTTGAAGTATACATGGTATCATTTATTGTTCTTGAATCATGAACATATTCTGTATTCCATGAACCTCGTTTTACAGGATGGATCGGATCAGTCAGATCAACAATGACAGTTCCCGGTCCAAACCCGCTGTTAGCTCCATTCAAATAAAGGTAAGGACCGGTTTGAGAAATGGTATGTGTTTTTCTGTGTCCGACAAGAAAATATTTACCGATATAATTAACCGAATCAGGCAAGTACTGCAGATCAAAAATTTCTAATCCGCTTGAATCTGCTTCAGACACTGCATAAAGATAATGTGAGTAAACTTTCATTTCACGCCACGCGTTTCCCTGGTCAGGGTTACTAAAATTAATATTAGAAGACTTAAAATAAACTTCCCGCACACTGGCTGAATCTGTAATATCCACGATCTGAAGTCCGATATGACATCCAAGTATTCCATATTCCCTTCCGTCCGGTGCAGCATATCCCCAGCAAGCGGAATAATGAGAAGGTGCATTGTATTGCGGCGGAACTCTGCGTGAGTCTACATTTCCAAATAAATGCATGTTAAAATTTCCCAGCTGCGAAAAAGCTATGTTTGTTAAACTCAGAAATAAAAATAAAAATGTTTTCATTAATTTTTTAAGATTTGAAATTTTAAGTATAAAGTTTACGGAAAAAATTCATGTATGAGAACTTTTTTATAATATCATACAATTAATGATAAAAAAATAGTGACCGTCAACGTACAGAGGCTTTGGGTATACAAACAACATAGTTTTATCTACCGGATAATTAACCAAGATAGAAAATCAATTTTGCTCTTACTATATTTTCAATTTTTTAGAATGACAATTATCATTACATTGATTGCGTTTAAATTAATTACACCATACAATTTACTTTTGAATAAATTTACCGGTAAGTCCGGGATGAAGCTATCAACTGACTTAAAGCGGATCAGGTTTTATTTATTGGTAACGCTTGCTTATTTATCTCTGTGGCTGTTCAGTGAGATTGTAAATAATCCTGAAACACTTTTCGAACGGGCAATAAACAATACCTGGCGTGCCGGTTATATTGCAGTTATCAATTTTATTCTTTTTGAATATTCAATTCCTTATATAAGCCGGAAACGGAGAAGCGTCTTTTATAATATTCTTGCTGCTATTCCAATTCTCTTTATTTATATAATGTTATACTCATGGGGTTTGTATGCATGGAGATTAATTGGAATCAGTTTACACACCTATATACCGTTGACAACGTTCAGTTCACCGGAGGATGGAGCTACCGAGCAGTTCTCATACAGTATAATGTCTGTTATCTTTTTTGCAATCGTCATACATATATATAATCACATAAAATTAAAACAGGCTTCTCAGCAGCTGCGGATTGAAAAGCAGGAAGCAGAATTAAATTATCTCAAATCACAAACAAACCCGCATTTTTTATTTAATACTTTAAATAATATATATTCACTGGCAAGAGATAAGTCTGACCTTGCCCCGGAATCAATTTTACGTTTGTCAAAAATATTACGATACATTTTATATGAGACCGGCGGAGAATACATAGCCATTGAGCAGGAGCTGAAGATCATCATTGATTATATTGCTCTTGAAAAATTGCGTTATGATGATTCATTGCATATCAATTTTAATCAGGACATTGAAGATTTACAACAACCTATGCCTCCGCTTTTGATGATGCCTCTGATTGAAAATGCTTTCAAACATGGTCTATCTGAAACCGGAGACCTTCCTTTTATTGATATTCATATTTCAGTTAAGAATCATCAATTAAAATTAACTGTAAAAAACTCTACCGATCAATTTCCCGGAGGCTTGAATGTAAAGGAAAACATCGGCCTTTCCAATTTGAGGCGTCAGCTGAAATTACTCTATAAAGATTTCAGCTTGTCTGTCAATCAGGCGGAATCAGACTTTACATCTGATCTTAAAATTAATCTGACAAGCCATGTCTAAAATAAAATGTATCATTATAGAAGATGAACCATTAGCGAGAAAAATTTTATCGGATTATATTTTACAGGTACCGTTCCTCGAGCTGCTGGGGAAATTTAAAGATGCTGTCTCATCAACTGATTTTTTACGGCAGAATAGTATCGATCTTATTTTTTTAGATATTCATCTGCCTAAATTAAAAGGAATGGCTTTTCTGAAAACTCTTACTGATCCCCCGGCTGTAATTATTACCACAGCATATCCTAAATATGCTATCGAGGGATTCCAATTAAACGTGACGGATTATCTTTTAAAGCCATTTGAATTTGAAAGGTTTTTATCTGCAGTAAATAAAGTAAGATCGGCACAGATCAATAAAAAACAGAAGTTGAATGAAGGCTCGACAAGTAAAGATTTCATTTTTGTAAATGTGCAAAAAAAGAAAGTGAAAATTTTGTTTTCAGAGCTTGTATATATTGAAAGTCAGCGTGAGTATATAAAGATTACGACAACTAAAAAACAATACTTATCCAAAATGAGCACCAATGAAATTGAAAGTCAATTACCTTCAAACTTATTCAAACGTATTCACCGGTCTTTTATAATTTCTCTAAATAAGATTGAATCGTATAATGCTGAAACTGTTGAGGTTAATGGAGTTTCTATTCCCATTGGAAGAGATTACAGAGGTGTATTGGAAAATTTGTAAAGTGCTTTTTTGAAAAAGCCCGCCCTTAAATGGGCCGGTATTTTATTTTCTCCGCCTGCGTAGGTGTTCCAAAAAATTGCAGAGCCCTTGTTACAATTGTTAATGTGTTCATTGAAATTTTTTGGTCAACAACGCGAACGCCTTATACTTGTAAGTACTTTCAGTGATGTCAGATGATTAACACCCTCTTTAAATAGTATAGCCAAAGTAATAACTATTATCTTCTGGGTTTCACGAATATGCAAAAAATATTTATTCATAAAGCCCACCCTTAAATGGGCCGGTATTTTATTTTACTAACGGTGTCAACTTGTTTGCCGGAAATCCCAGAATTTCCCTTACAGCATAACCTGAATTGTTTAAAGTATACAAACCATTCAGTAGTCCCGGCATATCGTGATTATAATCAACTGCATTAGTCATCATGATAACAGATACATCAGTAAGCGGATCATAAAACATCTGTGAAAGATATCCTTTGATGTTGCCGTTATGTCCATAGCCGAGATTCTCCGTATAGAAACATCCGAGTCCGTAAGTCTTATTTTGTTCGGAGACTGTGTTCTTCATCAGCTCAATGCTTGCAGGTGTAAGAACATTTTCTCCTTTCATAAGAGAGCGGATGTGCTTGTCAAGCATTGCCATGGTACCAATTCCATTTCCGTCTGCAACATTAGCTGACATATTTTCACCTCGATAAACAACAGTACTATCTCCTACAAAGATATATCCATTTGCAAAAGGTTCCGCAAGAGAAGTGTCTGATGACAAGTAAGGAAAAGAAATGTCCATAGGGCCCGCAGGAATACCGCTTCCGGTAATGTAATTATTTACATAATCTGAATAGTATTTTCTATTGCCGCTCCTGAATGAATAAACTCTTTCAATAATTTCGGCGAGCATTGTATAGCCTGTGTTGCTGTAATGAAACCCTTGTCCCGGCGCGAAGTATGAAATCTTATTCAATGCATCCTGATTAACCAACTCACTAAGCTCAAATTGAAAACCCGAATCCTTCATAGTCATGTATTCAACATAGCTTAATCCATTTAGACCCGGCACGCTGTCATTGTCGACATCATAAACACCGGCTGAGTGATTAAGCAATTGTTCAATTGTGATTTGATCTTTATAAGGAATATTGAAATCAGGACTGTCAGGAATATAAGATAAAGTGCTTCCGGGAATGAGATCCGTGATCTTTGACTTTATGGCCAGCCAGCCGTCTTCCTGCATATTTAATATCGAGGCAGCGGTAAAATTCTTAGTGTTGCTTGCGAAGCGGAAGCGAGTATTTTCGGTGACAGTAGTTTCTCCCGGCGCATTTGAAGAAACAAAGATATAATCTTCGGGTGTATGGATCAGTACACTCAGAGAAGGTATTTTATTCTTTGCAGCTTTTTCGTATTCAATTCTGATGCTGTCAATCTTAAGGTGTATCTCCTGAACCTTTGTCTGTTGAGCATTTGCAGGATATTCAATGAAGCTTAGAATTAAAAGAATAATGATAAGGAAATAATAATTTTTCATTAAGTATGGTATGTAATTTTGTAAAAGTAACGCAAATACTATCAATTTTGAGTACCAAAGAATTTGGAGTTAATTAACTTCAAACTTATTCAAACATATTCACCGGTCTTTTAAAGTTTCTCTGAATAAGATTGAATCGTATAATTCTGAAACTGTTGAGGTGAATGGAGTTTCTATTCCCATCGGAAGAGATTATCGGGGTGTATTGGAAAATTTGTAAAGTGCTTAGTAGAATGGGTTTGATGATCCAACTCTTCCCGGCTGAGTCTCTTGCGGAGAGTTTACTGCGTGACCAAAAAACATTTTTATGCAAAAGACTCAACATAGAGGCAGGCATCGAGAGCAACGAATATTTTATTCTGGGCGAAGAAGAATTTTTGTCTTTTTAACTTTCCAGAATATAAATAAAATATTTTTCCATAAAAAACCTGCCCTTGAAATAGGTCGGGCTTCTTGCGGAATCGGCGAGACTTCCCGAATTTCATTCAGAACGACATCCAGCAATATAGTTTTAAGTCGCCTGCGTGGTGCCGCCCTCCCGAAGTCGAGGTTCCAAAAAATTGCAGAGTACTTTAATACAAATATCATTCATTCATTGAAATTTTTTGGTCAACAACGCGAACGCCCTTTACGCAAAAGCCGCTCCGGTAAATTTCCGGAACGGCTTCTTCATTTAGTCTAACAGGGCAATCCCCGTAATTTTATAATTCTATCTGTGCGCCGATTCTTACTGAAGGTGATCCAAAAAACATTCCGTAAATAATTGGCCCACCGTATCTTCCCATATATATAACAGGAAAAGTGTACTGTGCTTCAGCATAAAGTTTATACTTATCCTTGATCTTATAACTAAGACCACCTCCACAATCCAGATTAATAAAACTTTCTGCTTTGTAATTTTGTGAATAAGTTATGTTTCTTCCGGTGTATGTCATTGTGACGGAATTGTATTCAGGAAATGTAAACTTTGTTTCACTCCTTTTTGAAATGTTTAATCCACCTCCAAGTATCGCATAACCATTTACAACGGAAGTTTTTCTGAAGTTGCCAAGAAGGAAGTTAAGCTTCATGGCATATGTGTTCAAATCACCTTCTGTTACATACTCATACTGTCTGGCCGGAGTGTTGTGTGAATATTGCAGATCACCTCTTACAGCATAACCATTCGACATTACCTTCATAGCATTCAGCTGAATGTTAATACCTACATTGTAAGCACTATTTGTGTATAAAGTGGGAGCTGAAACCCCGGAGCCGATTGAAAAATTAATTTCCCCATTACCGGATTGTTTTTTTAATTTATCATCAGATTTTGATTTTTTTATGCCGGTAAGATATTCTTCAATGGTTTTCTGTTTGGCTGATTGCTTCACAAAAATGTTGTACTCAAATTTTTTTGTGAATGTACCGGTGTCACCCTTTTGGAAAACAATCATTTCATAAACATCGTATTCATTGTCCTTCAAGCTGTCAGCACTATTTTGATATTGAGCATTTGTATCAGTGGTTAATGTTAAAAAAACTATTATTATTGATAAACATATTTTTTTTAATGCACACATTATGAATTCTCCCTAATGTTTTTTAATTAATAATTTAATAATATTTAAAGCCGCATATTCTCAGATCTATATTAAAACACATTTCAATTTGCAGTCATGTAATCAGGAATTTGCAAAAATTAATTATTGATTCATTCACGGAAATTGCCGGCAGAAAATGATTCTGAAATAATTGAAAAATTGTGAAATGTATAAGTAAGCTATGAAAGTTTACCTTAATACACTTTAGAACATTCCAATAATAAATTCGAAACTTCCGGAATTTTTTATTTCTGTCTTAGCAAAATATAAGTTAGTGAGGATATGTTACGGAGGAACGCCGCAATACCGGTCAATTACACCTTCAAAGATCTTAGCATTGTCTTTGAAACCGGGGTATTGATTATATCGGAGCAGAATGAGAGAGATTATAAGAAGACCTACAACTGAACCGCTTCTGTCAAGGATCAGGAGGAGAAGGCAGAGTGCAGTTGTGCTTTTGGTAATTTCGAACAGAATCTGATTTGAATAATGAAAGTATGAATCAGAATTTGAGACAAACTCATCAAATGAGTTGTGATTTAGTCTGGCTTTATCTACAAAATATCCAATCCCGTGTGTCCGAATTGCCTTCATGAAAAATAATTTTTTTGTCCTTTCAAGGTTTTTCTTCCTTTGCAAACTTGAACAAAAGCTCTATGAAAGTCAAGATTATTTTTGTTCGACATTGTGTAACGCATTCCTCATAATTAGTCTTTCTCAAGGCATTAAAAAAACAATTCGTTGCCTCATGATTAATGTTACCGTAGCAATAAGATAAAAACCGGTAATAATTATGAGTAAAAAATCAATCGGTTTAGACGAAGATCGATAAAAGTTGTTAAAGTAGATAAAAGTCACATCCGTCCAAAACGATTTAAGAATTCAACACTAACTTTTAAACGCAAACTAGGTTACCCTTCTT
>JBDTLQ010000166.1:0-7175 GCA_039934715.1 Ignavibacteria bacterium
TGTTCGAAATTCAGTCGGAGTGTTTGATGTCTCACACATGGGCGAGGTGGAGGTCAGGGGAAAGGATGCTTTTGATTTCCTTCAGAGGATCACTACTAATGATGTCTCAAAGCTGGAAGTTGGTGATGTTCAGTATTCGGCGATGTGTTATAAAGACGGCGGTATAGTTGATGACCTGCTTGTTTACAGATGCCATGATTATTACATGCTTGTCATAAATGCTTCCAACATTGAAAAAGATTTTAAGTGGATGCAGGATAATTTATCGGGAGATGTTTCATTGAAAAATGTATCGGATGAATTTTCTTTACTTGCTGTGCAGGGAAAAAATTCACTGGCGACTTTGCAAAAGCTGACAGACGCAGATCTTTCCAAAATAGATTATTATAAATTCGTTTCCGGGACCATAGCAGGACAGCCGGCACTTATATCTCACACGGGCTATACAGGTGAAAAGGTATGCTTTGAAATTTATTCTTCATCCGACCCGGAAAAATCAGAAGCGCTATGGAACGCTGTCTTTGAAGCAGGAAAAGAGTTTGACATAAAGCCTGTTGGTCTTGGAGCAAGGGATACGTTGCGTCTTGAATACGCGTTCCGTCTTTACGGCAATGACATGGATGAAAATTCAAATACGATTGAAGCCGGACTGGGATGGATCACTAAACCCGATAAGGGAGATTTCAACGGAAAGGAAGTCATACTAAAAGCGAAGGAGAATTCTAAAAGAAAACTTGTTGGATTCATTGTAGATGACAGAATGGTTGCGCGTCACGGTCAGGAAGTTTTTTCCGGTGATAAAAAGATCGGCGTAGTTACAAGCGGAAGTCATTCACCAATGCTTAATAAAAATATCGGATTGGCATACATTGACCATGGTTTTAATAAAACAGGAAGCGAAATTGAAATTGCTGTTAGAGATAAGAAAATAAAAGCAAAGATAGCTAAGACACCCTTTTTAAGTTGAAAGTTGAAAGTTAAAAGTTGAAAGTTGAAAGTTAAAAGTTAAAAGTTAAAAGTTGAGCATGCTTTAACATGAGCTCTCTAAAATTGTAAATTAAATAAACTTTGAGTCTTAGAGACTTAGAGGTAATAAACTGAAAGGAAAGTCTTTAAAGATTTATGAAAAGAATTGATATACTGCTGACACAATCGTTAATACAGGATGATCTTGTTTTAAAAGATAAGAATGTAATTATTCTTGATGTCTTAAGAGCAACAACTACAATGACAATAGCACTTGCCAACGGAGCGAAGGAAATCATACCCACGGAAAATATCGCGACGGCTGTAAGAGTTGCAAAGGGATCGAAAAATTCAATGCTGTGCGGAGAGCGCAACGGAAAGATTGTTGATGGATTCAATCTTGGGAATTCTCCGGTCGAGTATACACCCGAAGTAGTCAAAGATAAATCATTGATCTTCAGCACGACCAACGGGACACTTGCAATCATAAAATCCAAGTTCGCGAAGAACTGTGTGCTGTGCAGCTTTGTAAATATTTCCGCGATCGTTAATTATGTTAATTCGATCAATGAGGACTTCACAATAATATGTTCGGGAAAGCTGAATGATTTTTGTCTGGAAGATGCTGTCTGCGCGGGAATGCTGCTTTCGAGACTCAGCGCCGGAAGGACGCTTGAGATGGGAGATTCCGAGATCGCCGCGATGAATCTCTGCAATGATCTTGCAATGCTGCTGAATGTTCCTTCAAAGGAAAAAGTTTTAAGATTGTTTCACATGTCAGAGCATGGAAAATATCTGTCATCAATAGGTTTTGAAGAAGATCTTGAAATAAGCTCGAGAATAGATTCATATCCGTTCATTCCCATATTTCAGAACGGTGTTGTAAAATTTAAAGAACAGTTCGAAGGCGAGTCAACACAAAAATCAAAAATGAAACGTGTTAATATAGGTATTAAAAGAGAGGATGGGAAAAAAGAGAAAATCAGCGAGTCCTGACACGCTAATTTAATTTTTTAAAAATGAAAAAAAGCAGAACTACACGCTTAAAGAAAAAAGATAACCCCGCACCGCAGGCTCCGCGTAAAAGAAAATCCACCGAGGAAGACTTCAGCATTTCCAATAATTTTAAAAAACAGCTGTTAGGATTTTTGATATTCACATTCGGCATTCTACTGGGACTTGCTATACTATCATATTCCGGCAAGGATCAGTCAACATTGGAAAGATTGCGGATCATTGATATATTCAGAAAAGAATCGTACTCTGCTGTTTATGTCACATACAACTGGCTGGGAATCGCCGGGGCGTATGTCTCCGGGTTTTTTGTTAACAATTTCTTCGGATATTTTTCGATCATTGTTGCGGTAATCTTTCTAGCGTTCGGAATTTCACTTTTCAGAAAGAGATCGTTAGGAAGAACAATACAGTTCGGCATATATTCTTTGCTGATAATGGTTTGCCTCGGATCTTCATTCGGATTGTTAGGTATTTTTTTCGGAAAAGAAAATATTCCGTCAAAGTTCAGCGGCACAACGGGAGATTTTTTCGCTTCAATTTTTTACCACACGCTTGGAAGCGTTGGCGCTTCAATATTTTTCGCGTTGGCGCTCATATTATTCACGCTTCTTTTGATCGACGGCAATATTATTAAGACACTCGCAAGATTTAAGATCTTTACCGAGAAGATAAAAGAAAGTTTTCACAGAGAAAAAGAAGACCTTATCAGTGCCGGCGAACAAAAAGGCGCTGATAAACTTGTTCAGAAAAATCTTAAAAAAGAAAACACTGATCCGGAAGATTTTAAGGTTGAGGAAGCTCTCAAAAAAGAGCGTGAAAGAATTTTAAAAAATAAATATTCAAAGCAACCCGTTGAAGGATTTGATGAAGAAGACCTGATCAAAGAAACTGAGATCAACAGACCTAAGCAGGAGAATGTGATGGTACAGGAAGCTGCAAAGATCAAAAAAGCCAAAGAGGTCAGGATCGAACCCACCCTTATAAACAAATCTCTTAAGACGGATGCGGATGAACTCGATATAAATCCTGAAAATTCAAATGAAGTGGAGACTCTTCAGAGCAAGCGTGAAGATGATTTTGTAGAAGAAAAACTGGAAAAATATAAATACCCTGAAGTCGAATTACTGATCGAGCCGACTCAGGAGGAATTTGATGTAATACCCAATGAAGAGCTTACGGAGAATGGGAGGCTTCTTCAGGCAAAGCTGCTTAAGTTTGGAATTGAAGTTGAAAAAGTTTTCGCGACACCGGGTCCGGTTGTTACTTTGTATGAACTTGTACCAGCGGCCGATGTAAAGTTATCAAAGATAGAATCACTTCAGGATGACATTGCGCTTGCAATGAAAGCAAAAGGGATAAGAATGATAATCCCTATTCCGGGTAAAGGAACGGTCGGTGTTGAAATTCCAAATAAGAAAGCACAGCTGGTCAGGATCAGGAGTCTTTTCTCATCACAAAAATTTAATGACAGCAATAAAAGTCTGCCAATCGCATTTGGTAAGACAATTGACGGCGAGGTTTTCATCGATGATCTTTCAAAGATGCCGCATCTTCTGATCGCGGGTGCAACCGGTTCGGGAAAGAGTGTAGGGATTAACACGATCATAGCCAGCCTGCTATACAAGCTGCATCCTTCCGATCTTAAATTTGTAATGATCGATCCGAAGAAGATCGAGTTAAGTTTATATTCAAAATTAAAAAAGCATTTTCTCGCGACATCAGGAGACATCAATGAGAGTATTGTTACCAGTCCGTCAAACGCGGTCTCAATATTGAAAAGTGTCGAGAGTGAAATGGAGAATCGTTACGATAAGCTCGCGAACGCGGGTGTAAGAAATATAGAAGCATATAATCTTAAGAATTCGGAAGGAAAATTAAAAGACAATGATGTGATACGTCATAAGAAAATGCCGTTCATCGTTGTGATAATTGACGAGCTTGCAGATCTTATGATCACGGCTAAGAGAGAGATCGAGGAACCGATAGCCCGCATCGCCCAGATGGCGCGTGCTGTTGGAATTCATCTGATAGTTGCCACACAGAGACCGTCTGTCGATGTTATTACCGGTGTTATCAAAGCAAACTTTCCCGTGAGGATCGCATATCAGGTCGCATCAAAGATCGATTCACGCACGATACTTGATATGGGTGGCGCGGACCAGCTGCTGAGAAATGGTGACATGCTTTACTTATCCGCTGCATCATCAAAACCCATAAGAATTCAAAACGCTTTGATCACCACCGATGAATGTGAAAAGGTTGCTGAGTACATTGAAGCACAGGATGGATTTACAAAGCCTTATCTGCTTCCTTCGATCATTGAAAAAAGAACTTCAGTGTATGGTGACTCAGATGATCGCGATGTATTGTTTGAGGAAGCCGCGAAATTAATTTTCAAGCTGCAGCAATGTTCGACGTCAACATTACAGAGAAGATTGAAGCTTGGCTATGCGCGAGCTGCAAGGATCGTTGATCAGCTCGAAGAAGCAGGAATAGTCGGACCGAAGAACGGGTCGAACGCGAGGGAAGTACTTGTGACAGATGAAGACGAACTGATAAACATTCTATAAACTTTTTTCTTTACCACTAAGGTACTAAGTACACTGAGTAAATTTTTATATAAGCTTAGTGACATGAGTGCCTTAGTGGTAATTTTTTTAAACAATAATTTTTTACAATGCCGCATGTATTAGTTGTTGGAGGAACGGGAATGCTGAAAGGTGTTCCTTCTTATTACACCGGTCATGGCTGTACGGTTTCCGTGATAGCGAGGAATCAGCAGGGATTGAATGAACTGATCGAATCAAAAGGCGAATCCGGTTTTATAAATCCGGTAAGAGCCGACTATCACGATTATTTTCTTCTCAAAGATAAGATCGTTTCAGCGATTGAATCATATGGAAGCATAGAGGCGTGTGTCTGCTGGATACATTCAACAGCACCGGATGCCCCCTATATAATTGCTGATATACTTAATGATCAGAATGTAAGCTGTAAATATTTTCACGTTCTCGGATGTGAGTACAAAGATCCGTATACGGAAAATCTTGATATTGAAAAGAGCTTTAAGAAATATGAGAATCTTGTCTATAGAAAAATTATTTTAGGATTTGTAAATGAAGACGATCATTCGAGATGGCTTTCAAATACGGAGATCAGCAACGGAGTCACTGACGGCATAATACGTGAGAAATATTCTTACATAGTGGGAACGGTCGAGCCCTGGGAAAGGAAGCCGCCGTATTGAAAAAAGATTTTAAAGATTATTATTCAAGACAAGCAGAAGAATATTCAAGATACAGACCAACCTATCCGGATAAATTATTTGAATATTTAAAATCAGTTGTGTACGGGCATGAACTTGCAGTGGACTGTGCCACAGGCAGCGGACAGGCAGCAAAAGGACTGGCTAAATATTTTAACGAAGTGATCGCATTGGATGCAAGTGAAGCTCAGATAAAAAATGCTTATGAGATCCCGAATGTAAAATATAAAATTGCTACTGCGGAAGAGACAGGGCTTAAAAAAGATTCAGCTGATCTGGTAACTATCGCGACCGCGATCCACTGGATCGATACGGATTTATTTTATAAGGAGACAGAAAGAATACTTAAAGACAATGGTGTGATCGCGGTATGGACTTACGGTATCACCTGCGATATAGATCCTGAGACGGATAATATTGTGAACAATTTTTCTGAAAGAATATTAGAAGAACACTGGGATATACACATTAAAAAAATATTAAGTTTTGAAGAAATGAAATTCCCGTTTAAACGAGTACCTTCACCCGAATTCAAGATAAGAAGGGAATGGACACGTGAGGAATATCTGAATTATATATACACCTGGTCATCAGTTCATAAATTTATTGAATCACATAATTCGAACCCGATGGATCTCTTAAGAGAGGAGCTGAAAGATGTATGGGATGAAAATTTAAGAAAAGAAATTATCTGGAACATTCAGATGAAAGCCGGAAGAAAGTAAGAAGAAGTATTTAAAAAAATCAAAAATCAAAAATCTAAAATCCAAAATCAAACCTCACTCCCACTTAAACACTTTCACAGCGACGGCATATATTACCACACCCCAGATAAGCAGAATAAGTATATCGTAACCCACATCAAAAATACTCGCGCCTTCGAAGGAAATTTTTCTCATAGCCTCGTTGAGATATGTCAGGGGAAGGATCCTGCTGACAGGTTGCAGCCAATCCGGAAAGTTTGAAATCGGAAAAAAAGTACCCGCGAGAAGAAACTGCGGCAATGTGATCAGATTAGCTATCGGAGGAACTGCATTTTCATTTTTCGCGATCCCCGATACAACAAACCCGAATCCGAGAAATACTATCAATGCTATGATCGATAGAATCATCATGTTAAAAAATGTCACAAAGCCGTTGATCAGCGTAAAGCCAAAGAAGAAAGTACCAATAAGAATTATGATCACAGCGCTGAACATTGAGAAGATAAGCCGGCTCAAAGATTCTCCCATGAGTATGTATGCTTTCTTTATTGGAGTGGCAAAAAATCTTTTTGTCACGAGCGTTTGTCTGAGACTTATAAAAATAAAAGCTGTGCCGAAAACACCCGCGCTCAGGAGTGAAAATCCCAGCTGACCCGGAAGTATGAAATCTATGGTTCTGAACCTTCTTCCTTCAACAACATTCTCCTTGATCTCGGCAACCGGAATTTCATTTTTTGAAATTGCAAGATTCATCTTATATATGATCTCATTGAGCATCATCCTGAAAATGCTTCCTCTTTCCGGAGATGCTTTGGTAGTTCTCAGATCAACTATCCATGCTCCTGCATCATTCTTTGTAATTTTTATTATCCCGTCGAGTCTGCCTTTTTCAAGTTCAGACGATATTTCCTGTTCAGATTTGTCTCTTACAAGATTGATCGACTTGATATTCACTAAACTGCTGTAAACAGGATTATTCAGGTCAGAATTTTTATCAACTGCTACATCGACCTTAAAACTACCTCCGCTTATAAACCCGAAAACAATTATGAAGATCAGCGGAAACACTAAATTAAAAACTACTGCGGAAGGATTTCTGACAATAGCACGCAGACTCGCCTTTGTAATTGCAAGCATAGCTCTTAGTTGACTGTATTTCTTCATTTATAGTATTGAGTATTAAGTATTAAGTATTGAGTATTAAGTATTGAGTATTAAGTATT
>JBDTLQ010000167.1:0-7162 GCA_039934715.1 Ignavibacteria bacterium
CCCTGCAAACTCAACCGTCTTATACATCCACTTGCTGTTGTAGCTTACAATCTTCTGATAATCCGAAGGCATATCACTGAAATCAATTTCAGATATAGGAAATACGATCAGATCATTTTCATCCTTCTTCACATTTCCCACAACACTCACATTTATTTCTCTTCCGTCTATGAACTGTTCGACGAGCGCAGGCTGTTTGTATTCATCAAGTATAAATTCAATCCGGGTTTTTAATTCAGTGTCATTATAGACCACTGACTTATTCTCTATCCCGATGCTTGCGTCTTCTCTCGAAGGTTTTACTATCAATGGAAATTTATCTTTCAATTTTGAATAGCCGTTTGCATTGAACTCATTCGCATTCTTGCAAAGATAATGGGGAGCAGTTGGTATTCCATAATAATTCAATATTTCCTTCACTCTCCATTTATTCAAAGCAAGACCAAGCGTCAGAGCACGCGATCCTGTATATGGTATTTTCAGCAGCTCAAAAAGTGAAGCGATATTCATCTCTTGTGTAGGATCTCCATCAAGTGATTCACATAAATTAAATATCATATCAGGTCTGTCGGACTTCAGTTCATCAATGAGCTTATGCACATCAAGCGCGACAGCAACAATTTTAGTCTCGTGCCCCGATGGCTGTAATGCACGCTGAACGGATTTCAATTCATCGAGCACTCCGTACTCGCTCATGTCGATCGGCTCGTCAACCTGTTCGATGTCGGTCACACCGTCATCGTAGATCGTACCCGTTGCGTATTGTGTAGGATCGTTATAAATTATGCTTATCTTCATATTTTTTCAGAACACTGATTAAACGGATTTAACGGATTATCACTGATCTTTAATTTTTTTTAAGTTGTTTGTAAATAATTTTCTTTTGAACTCCGGCTTCTTACCAAAATTTAATAATAAACCAACTTCAATATCTGTTGATCTTAAATAATTTATCAATTGCCATTCATGCTCTTCTCTTAAACTTTCGCAAGTTTTCAATTCAACAATTACCTTATTATCGACGATCAGATCCGAATAATAATCACCCATCAAATTCCCTTTATAAAAAACCTTAATCTGTTTTTCCGATTCACACATTATCCCCGAACTATTGAGTTCGTAATGCATTGCATTCTTATAGATCCTTTCTAAAAAACCATAACCCAATTTAGTATAAACCTCATAAAAGCATTTCAATATTTTGTCCGTAATTTCTTTATGTAAAAGATCATTATTCATAGAATCAATTCGTATTAATATTTTCAAAAAAATCCGTGCAACTCAGTCCAATCAGTTAAATCCGTGTTCAGAACATGCGTTAACAAAAAAATCAGTGTAAATCAGTACAATCAGTTGAATCCGTGTTCGAATAACTAAATCCGTGTTCGAATAATAGCTTCATTCAAAACAGCATTGATCATCGCATTATAATCCAGCCCGATCTCTCTTGCCGCTTTAGGATAGCATGAATTATCCACAGGATCCGGCAGAATTCCCGGAAGAGGATTAACCTCTACTATGTTCGGGACACCATTCATATCAAGCCGAACATCAATCCTTGCCCAGTCTCTGAGTCTTAATGCATTGTAAGCATCGCGGCACACCTTTTCAATTTGTTTGTAAAGTTTTTCATCTATATCAGCAGGACATTTAAAAATATCAAGTTTGTTTTCTCTTGTATCGAAAAACCACTTTACTTCATAAGAATAAATTTTATTAAAACCTTCAGGGACGGAATCAAGATTTATTTCAACGACCGGCAAAACTTTTACACTTTCGCCGTTTCCCATCATCGCGACAGTAAATTCTTTTCCTTCAAGATAATCTTCAACAAGTGACGGCTGATTGTAACATTCTTTTATTCTTACAATTTCATTCCGGAGCTCTGCGCAATTCCTTACAACGCTTGAATTATAAATTCCTTTTGATGAACCTTCATGAAGAGGTTTGATAAATTTTGGAAACAAAATTTTTTCTTCGATCTTATGTATCGCATCGGTAATAAAAAATTTTGCATTCGGTATTTTGTAATATGATAATATTTCTTTGCATCTTGATTTGTCATGACATATTCCGATCGTTATCGAATCACTTCCGGTAAAATTAATGTTAAGCATCTCAAGCATGGAAGGAATTTGTGATTCTCTTGATGAGCCGGTGAATCCTTCAGCAACATTAAAAACAAATTCAGGATTGATCGCTTTTAATTTTTCATAAGCTTCGCTGTCAGCTTCAATCAGCGTCACATCATGTCCGTATGCCTCCAGCGCGGCTTTAACAGCGTGTATGGTTTCTTCAGAGTCCCACTCCGCGTATGTGTCATCTAATCTTTCGGGATAATTCCGGATAAGATTCTCGTTAAGATATTGCCGGTAATCTTTTTTGGGTGATGAGTCGTTTGTTGCTGATAAAATATTTTCGTTTTCTTTTTTTATGTTAAATGTTAATGCTACTCTCAAAATTTTATTTTAGTTCATAAAAATTTTAATGCAAATATAACATTATAACTATTATTGTCAACAAGTTTTTGTTTTTTAGAAAATATTTTTTTTAAAAAAATTAATTTAAAAAATATTCCCCATGTGTTAAGAGAGAAATTTTGTTTGAAAGATGTTTGATGAAAGGATTGCTATGGAAGTTTTACAATTCAAAATTGAAAATGTAAAATAAAAAGTGATCCCATTATTAGAAAAATGAGATCACTTAATTTAAAACATGTAGAAAAAAATCTATGCGGTTGCCGGCTGCATTTTTTTTACTCTGAATGACAGACCAACCATCAATAATCCCGAGACAATAGCATATGCACCGAAAACCATAATGAGTGCCTGAGCTCCGGCAAGAATATTCAGCAAAACAAATATCCCGAATATTAAAGTTATCACACCGTTGAGGATCGCGAGCCATTCATTTGGAATAACCTTTCGAAGCTTGACGGCATAAATGATCTGCATTAAACCGCCGATGATCGCCCAGAATGCAATGAAATACATTACAAAAGTCAGAACAAATCCCGGCATGAAAATGAAAAGTAATCCAAAGATCAGTGATATAATACCTTCCACTATGCGCATTCCCCGGTCTTCTCCTTTAATAGCTATACCTTCGATGATAAGAAATAGCCCGCTGAATACCGCTACGATTCCGAAATAAAACAGCAGCGTCCCCACAACGATCCCCGGTGAAAACAGAGCAATGAGTCCAAAAACAATTGCGAGAATACCTCTAATAAGAAGAAGCCACCATTTTTTTTGTAATTGTCCAAGCATGTTTTTTATTTTTTTTAGTTTAAAAGGGTTTTAAGTATTTCTTTTTTCTTTTTTTAATTTAAAACCGGCAATGACTATTGCAGCTGTAACAAGACCTGTTAAGATATATATCGTATTTACAGGAGGTTCATTGGTTCTGGTAATTTTAGTTTCACTCTTACTATCTTCATATTCTAACTGCGACTTGCTTCTGCATTTTGAATTTTCCGGAAACCTTGCGGTCTGGTCTTTCTCCTCATTTGTTATTCCTTTTAAGAACTCCACTCCGCTGTATGAATCTTCAATAAGCTTTCTGTTGGATTCATAAGTATAATCAATAAATGAATTGTTTACATTTCCTTCGATATCCGAATTGATATCAAGCATCTTCACTTCGGTAATGCAATTGAAATCGAGCAGGGTAATATCAATCTCTTTCATCTTATCGTTATCAAAAGTTTTGAAATATACCTTCATGTTCTTAATATCATATACAATGCTCCATTTTGTATTGTTGCCCTGGCTTACAACTTTCAGGATTTTAAAACTGAAATCAACCGCATTGCCGTCAGCCGCTTTATTGTATGACTTTACCATTGAGCATGTCATCGCGAATCTGTTGAGAGAACTTTTGTCCGGATCAAAACTTTGTATTCCGCCGGTATTAAAATTTGATTTGAAATATTCTTCCGATCTGTCATAAGTATCATTCGTTAAAACCGGATGACCCAGTGTTTCACCGGAATGTGATACAAGTTTGCCTTCAAGAAATTCTATTGATGCAGTACTCCCGTATTTATCAGTGATCAGAAAATGAATTGGTACAGCCCGGTTTGGAATACGGATATCTTTATCCGAATCTATAACTTCCTGAACAGTCTCACAATTATCCAGCTGGTATTGTATCCATTGAAGGACACCTCCGGTTGTAGCGCGGCTATCTTCCACCGGATATTTTGTATCATCAAGCCACATAAGCTCGACCACCAATCCCGCTTCATTTATTCCGCCGGTAGGAAACTCTCTCCCGTATTGATTGAACGTAACGCTTCCAAATTTTGAAACCCATTCAGCCGGATTATTTCCTGTGGTGAAAGCAGTCTTGATAACATTTTTTTTATTTACAAAGACAATTCCATAGCCGATCATGAAATCGTAGTTTCTCCCAAAGACAAGTTCGTCTTCTGTATTTATACAAAAGGTTGTACAGGCAGATAAAATATTTATTTGAAAAATTGATAGAAGGGAAATGGCAAGTATAAAAACCGATGTTCGCATTTTCTTTAATTTTATTTTGTGAATAATAAAGGACGGTTAAGTACCTTGTGTTTTTATTCACTTTAACGTTTTCCGGATTATAGTGTTGCGATGCATTTAAGCTCTATTGCAATGGGGGTTGGAAGTGAGCTGATCTCAATAGTTGTTCTACATGGCTGATTGTCTTTAAAATAATCACTATAGATCCTATTGTAAATAGCAAAGTCTGATTTCATATTCGTAAGAAAAACCGTAACGTCTATAAGCTTATCCCAGCCTGAGCCCGCGGCTTCAAGAATAAGCCTGACATTTTTAAAAACAGAGTGGCATTGTGTTTCGATGTCGTATGAAATTATCTTTCCGTCTTCGCTAAGCTCAACCCCCGGGATTTTTTTTGTTCCACGCTCACGGGGTCCGACGCCTGAAAGAAAAAGCAATCCTCCCGCTACACGAGCATGCGGATAAGATCCCACGGGTTCGGGAGCTTCGGATGAGTTAATTACTTTGTTTTGTTTCATTAGGAAAACTTCTTTTGTAAAATTATGATTCGTAGTTTGTAAATTCAAGTTGGAAGTGGAATGAGTCTATCGTGTATATTTAATTTTACAGATACTTTAAATTTTTATACCATTATTTTTAAAGCAATTCAAATAACAGTTATCCCAATGAAAATCATTTTTACATTATTACTGTCTTTCATCTCTGCTATTACTTTCGGTCAGGATAAAGATATTCCTCAAACTCTTAATAAGCTTTATAACGGGAAACAATTTTTTAAGCTCAGGAGTGAACTCGATAAAGAGATCAGCATGATAGATGAAATTCAAAAAGAATATTTTCAGTCATTGGTGTTCAGCATCTTTAACAGACCTGCTGAATCAAACACGCTCATTGATAAATTATTAAATAATAATAAAGGCAGCTTAACGGATTCTATGATCGTTGAATTGTATAAGTCAAAGCTTGTAAACTCGGTAAACTTATTTCTTTATGATGACGCATTGAAAACAACAGAGATAATATTATCTCAGTACAAATATCTTATTGAAAAAGAGCATTTTGAAGATTTTGAAAATACTAATCAGATATGGAAAGCATCTGCAGGGCTTAGTCCGCAAACAGTCACTATTACAGGGGATACAAAACTTACTGTCAAAAAAGATATGGCTGGTCTGACGAATGTAAAGGTAAGTATTAACGGAAACGAAGAAGAATTTGTATTCGATACGGGAGCTAACTTCTCCACGATCACAAACACATTTGCAAAGAAACTCGGACTAAAATTTCTGAAAGGCAGCCTTGATGTCGGAACCACAACGGATATGAAAGTAAAATCAGATCTTGCATATGCCGATTCACTAAGTATAGGCAAGATGAATTTTAGAAATGTATTATTTCTGGTTTTTCCAGATGAAGCTCTTTCTTTCGGTAATGGTGTATATGTAATAAATGGTGTTATCGGATTTCCTGTGATAAAAGAAATGAAGGAGATCTCATTATCCGAAAATGAAATTTTCATTCCGCTAATAAGAGATAAATCATCAAACAGGAATCTTGCACTCGACGGATTTCTTCCTCTGATAGAAACGATCGTGAACGATGATACACTGGTCTTTTCATTTGACACGGGAGCAAAAGCAACTATGATGTATCAGCCATATTATGAAGCTAATAAAAGCGACATCGAAAGTAAGTATGAGATCGGAGATATAAGGATAGGAGGAGCGGGAGGTGAAGTAACTTTAAAGGGATTTAAGTTGAATGATATGAATTTTAAGATAGGTTCGGGAAATGCTGTTCTAAATGATGTTGTTCTTCTTTCAACACAAATTAAAGATGACGACGAATATCTTTACGGAAATCTCGGAGGAGATTTCATTAACAAATTTAAAAAGATGATAATAGATTTTGAAGATATGTTTGTTGAGTTTGAGTAATAAAGTTTTAGGTTGGTGAATGATCGGGGGCAAACCGTTTAAACGGTTTGCCTGTCCACGACTTAAGTCGTGGACAGCAATCATTTAGGAACTTCATTATCACAGCTTAGAAATCTGATCATCCCTGAGTAAATTCAGTTAAATCATTTTTGCAAAGGAACCGGTAAGAGTGTTTCTGGAAATTTAGAATAGAATGAGGTTGGTATAAATTTTTTGGTGATTAAGCCGGAATAAAAAGTCAGTCTCTCTTTTTATTCCTGTTATCTATATACTCGTTAAATTGGTTAAGATAATTTTTCGCGTCAACACGGTCTTCCTTATTCTGATAGTTAAGGTTTATTCCCCCGTATTTTATCAGTCTGTTGAGATAATTTTTTATTTCATCGGTGTCTATATCCAGCTTACCGACAATCATGTCCTGCATCATGCAAGACTCCGGTCCTGAAAAGCGTCTGTTAATAGTCGTAAGAAGATTCTCTAATTCTAATTCCATATTTGTTTTTTTTTTTAGATTGTTATAGTGTAACTTATTCTGCCCTCAATAGAAACCCCATTGCGGGTGCGGATATAGCAAGATCTTGGGTTTTAGATCTTGGATCTTGGTATATAGATTTTGATTCATGGTTTCACATTCACGATTGACCATTGATTATTGACCATTGACCATTGACCATTGACGATTGACCATTGACGATTGACCATTGACGATTGACCATTGAC
>JBDTLQ010000168.1:0-7161 GCA_039934715.1 Ignavibacteria bacterium
AAGAATGGTCAATAGTCAATAGTCAATAGTGAATGGTCAATGGTCAATAGTGAATGGTCAATAGTGAATGGTCAACAAAATCAAGATTGTAAGGTATTGACTATTGACTATTGACCATTGACCATTCACTATTCACAGTGTCTGGAGAACTTTTGTAGTGATTTACTTTAATTTACAAATACAGGATCTTACTTTAAATGAATTAAAAAGGAATGATCATAAAGCAAATGAAAATTACTTTCAGGGTTTGCTTTGCAATTGTAAAACTTTTTCTAATTTTATATGTTTTACAGAACTGATGAGTGTCTGGACTTACACAAATAATTTTATATCGGATAACAATCCAACCCTTAAAATGAAAAAGTTTTTTGTTTTCATTACCCCGTTCGCACTGATCATCTTTCTTATTATCTATTCCTATAAAGAATCAAGCTTATACAAGGCGTCTGATAATGTCAATCCCGAGATATTCAGCACGGGAAAAAATATTGTCACAGCGCCCACAGGCGAGACAAAAGTAAAGATCGAAAGCTTTGACAGGATACTTTTGAAGAAGTCGTTTGACAATACCTTATATGTAGAAAATCTTTTAAAGGACTGGTCAACACTCTTTGATCTTTTTACATCTAACGCCAATTTCAAACAGCAGGCGAAGTCTATAAATGTACGTGACCTCGAGCGTGTAAATGAGAAGATACAGATGGTAAGCAAGGAGTTCAAACTTGGCAATGTAGATAATCTTGTAAATGAACTGGGCGATGTGATCAAACAGGAATGCAATAACTACAAGCTAGACTGGAGGATTGTCCTGGCAATTATCAGACAGGAATCATATTTCAATGCCAATGCGCGCTCACACGCGGGAGCATTCGGATTGATGCAGCTCATGCCAAGGACCGGAGCCGGCTTGCAGAGTACACTTGAGCTTGAAGAAACTCAGACACCAAAGAATAATCTTATTGCGGGAATTTATTATTACGCGACACTGGTATCACAATTCAGGGAGTTCGGTGACGACAAATATAAATTCGCGCTCGCTGCATATAACGCCGGGATAGGAAGAGTAATTGACGCGATGACGATCACTGCGTATTTTGAAAAAGATTATAAGAGCTGGGAAAATGTAAAAGAAGCTTATCCGTTCCTGTCATCGAAGGAAGATTCCATTCATGCTCTGATTTGGCCTGAATCAAAACGTCCTCCTTATGGAACACTTGACAACTGGAAAGAACCGTACAATTATGTGAACAGCATCATGTTTTATTATGACGCTTACAAAAAAATGTTTGAAAGTAATCTGCAGGAACCGGCTGCGACGACGAAAAAGAAGAAGAGCAAGAAGAAAGTTAAAAGTTAAAAGTTAAATGTTAAAAGTAAAGTAAAAAATTAAAAGTACCGTTTATAAAATTGTAAAGTTATAGAGTTTGTACCTGCCTTTCCTTTAAATCTAAAATCGTAAATCAAAAATCTAAAATGCTTGTCAATTCCAGATTTACCCAATACCTACTTGAAGATGTAAACTCAATACCCGGAGCACGAATGCTTTTCCCGATAACCGAAGCCTGCGTTTATCTTGACTCTGCACATTACTCTCAATTTTCTCTCGAAACGCGAAAGAGGTTAACTGATTTTATTGATGAATATACATTTACAAATAAAAATCTCAGCCTGTTCAATCTCAGGATGACTGATACTTTAAAGGAAAAATGCGCGGCTCTCATCGGTGCTGATAAAGATGATATCATCATCACAGGCAGTACGACTCATGGTCTGAATATTTTCGCGAACGGGATCATACTGGAAAAAGGAGATACTGTTGCATGCGCGGATTCGGAATTCCCTGCATTGGTTTATCCATGGCTTAATCAGGAAATACTTCGCGGAATAAAACTGGTTATGATCCCTTCAAAGAATGGTGTAATTAAGATTGCAGATATTGAAAGGATCATAAAAGAAAATAAAGTAAAGGTGTTAACGATCAGTTCGGTAGGGTTTCTCGGATTCAGAAGTGATCTTGCTTCGTTAAATAAAATTTGCAAAGAAAATAACTGTTACTTTGTAGTTGACGGTATACAGGGAACCGGTGTCTGTCCGGTCAATGTAAAGGATCTTGAGATCGATTACTTCTCAGCCGGCTCGCAGAAATGGATGATGGCTCCCGCGGGAGTCGGGTTTGCCTACATTTCTCCTGCGATAAGAGACAGAGTTTTACCTACTTATGTCGCGACTTCAAGTGTTGATTATGATTTTAAGAACTTTCTCGACTACAAGCTTAACTTCAGAAAGGACGGTGGAGCTTACGAAAATTCAACTCCGAATACTCTGGGAATGATCGGTATGGAATCTTCCATTGAATTATTTCTCAAGCTCGGTGTTGAAAATATTTTCAATCATATATTAAATCTGCAGAATATTTTTATTGATGAAATGAAAGGAACAGATTTTATTATTGACTCAGACTTAGAACCAATCCATCGTTCGAACATTCTCATCTTTACTCACAAAGAAAGGTCAAGGAATGAGATGATACAGAAGGCACTTGAAAACGAAAATATTTTCATAGCGCTAAGAGAGGGATTTCTGAGACTTGCTGCACATTTATTTAATAATGAAGAAGATATTCTAAAGTTAACCGGAGCCTTGAAGGTAATTGGTTCTTAATTTCTGATTCTTACAAACTCATCTCGCCATTGCAAGAGTACAGGCAAGGATCTCACCGCAATTATTTTCTTTAAGAACATTTATCATTTCATTAAGCGTAGCGCCGGTCGTTACAACATCGTCTACAATAATAATTTTCTTTCCTTCAATTTTATCTCTGAATTTTTCATTCAGCTCAAACGCATTTTTCATATTGAGCAATCTCTCTTCACGTGTAAGTTTTGTCTGAGTGATGGTATGGCGTGTTCTCAGGATCAGATCACTTTTGAATTCAATATTCAGAATTTCATTCATGCCTTTACAAATATGATCAGACTGGTTGTATCCCCTTTCTCTCACCTTGGTTTTAAATAAAGGAACAGGGATGAGCAATTTAAACTCCGGTATAGGTTCAAAATTATTCCTGAGTTCATTACCAATCAGTCTTCCTAGAAAAGTACCGAGCCGTTTCATGCCGCCATACTTTAACTGGTAAATTATTTTAGAAAAATCATCGCCGTCTCTGAATGCGAAGACACTAAAACAGTGATCGGATAAAACTTTGATTTTTAATTCGTCAAGATCTTCCGGAGTAACTCTTGGAATTGAATTTATCTCATCGTCGCTGATGTACTGATTTGAATTGGCATCATCTATGTTTTCACCTGAAATAATACTTGTTCTCGGAAAAACAAAATCAGCAAATGCATTTAATAAATTGACCATCATAACTCTCATCCGATCTTAAAAATTTTCAACGAAACTAATGTTTACCTAAAGATACAACTTAACACACTCAACACACTCAACACACTCAACACACTAAACACTCTCAACACACTCAACACACTCAACACTCTAATTTACAAGCTTCTTATACCTCACCCTCTTCGGCTCAACATTCCCGTATTTCTTCTTTTTGTATTCTTCAAAATCTGAGTAACTGCCTTCAAAATATTCTACAAGTGAATCACCTTCGAATGCAAGGATGTGTGTAGCAATGCGGTCAAGGAACCATCTGTCGTGAGAGATTATTACAGCGCAGCCAGCAAAATTTTCCAGGCCTTCTTCAAGAGCTCTCAGCGTATTCACATCGATGTCATTCGTCGGCTCATCAAGCAATAAAACGTTCGCCTCGGATTTTAACGTAAGCGCGAGATGAAGCCTGTTCCTCTCACCCCCTGACAGCATGCTGACCTTTTTCCCCTGGTCTGCTCCGCTGAAATTAAACCTTGCAACGTAAGCTCTGGAGTTGAATTGCTTTCCTTCAAGGTTAATAAATTCATTGCCTTCGGATATAACTTCCCATACTGTTTTCTCCGGATAAATATCGGTATGCGCCTGATCGACATATCCGATCTGCACTGTTTCACCGACATCAAAATTTCCATTGTCCTGCTTCTCCGTCCCGAGTATCATTCTGAATAAAGTTGTCTTACCTGTTCCGTTAGCTCCGATCACTCCGACAATACCTGCAGGCGGCAAGGAGAAATTTAAATTATCATACAATAATTTTTCACCGAATGATTTGGAAACATTCTGCGCGTCTATCACTTTATTTCCCAGTCTCGGTCCATTTGGAATAAATATTTCAAGCTGTTCTTCTTTCCTTTTTGTATCTTCGTTCATCATCTTATCATAAGCTTGAAGTCTTGCTTTCGATTTTGCCTGTCTTGCCTTTGGCGACATTCTCACCCATTCAAGCTCACGCTCAAGTGTCTTTCGTCTTTTGCTTTCCTGTTTCTCTTCCATCTCAAGACGCTTCGTTTTCTGATCAAGCCATGAAGAATAATTTCCTTCCCATGGAATTCCTTCTCCCCTGTCGAGCTCGAGTATCCAGCCTGCCACATTATCAAGAAAATATCTGTCGTGAGTGATCGCGATGACAGTACCTTTATATTGTTTAAGATGCTGTTCAAGCCAGTCAATTGATTCCGCATCAAGATGGTTCGTAGGCTCATCAAGAAGTAGTATGTCCGGTTCCTGCAGCAGTAATCTGCAAAGAGCTACTCTTCTTTTTTCACCACCGGATAAATTCTTCACAAGAGCCTCTCCGTCAGGCGTCCTTAACGCATCCATTGCTCTTTCAAGTTTTGAATCAAGCTCCCAGCCGTTCATATGCTCTATCTTTTCTGTAAGCTCGCCCTGTCTTTCAATCAGCTTTGTCATTTCATCATCATCCATCGGCTCGGAAAATTTATTATTGACCTCTTCATATTCCTTTAGTATATCGACAACTTCCTGCACGCCTTCCTGTACTATCTCTTTCACAGTCTTGCTCTCATCCAGTTCCGGCTCCTGTGAAAGCATTCCAATTGAATACTCTTTTGTAAAATGAACTTCGCCTTCGAAATTTTTTTCTATCCCTGCGATGATCTTGAGCAAGGTAGATTTACCTGAACCGTTTAGACCTATGATGCCTATCTTTGCTCCGTAAAAAAATGAAAGATAAATGTTTTTTAAAACCTGTTTCTGAGGAGGGAATGTCTTATTAACACCCACCATTGAAAAAATTATTTTATTGTCAGCCAAATTTATTTTTATTATTTATAAATAATTCCATGCAAATATAACTAATTGATCTCAGAGGAATGAGGAACTAAATCGGTTGCATACTTAGTTGGCATCGTATACGATTTTTGCAATTAAATTTTTCTTAAAATTAACTCCAGCCGGTTAACATTTACTTCCTAAAAATATTTTGATAAAGTGCATTTTAAGTTAAATTACCTGATAAAATCCGGAAGAATATTTCTCAGTAATTTAATAATTCTGATAATCTGTTGCTTACTTGAACTCAACAGGACAGATAATTACACCGTCGTGTTTTGATCAAGAAAAATTAAGATTTGAAATTTACATGGACATAGTTTGATCTTTTAAGTACGGGTTGTTCTGTATTTAAGGCAGAGACATTGATCAGAACGGGATGATAGAATGCTTCAGCCGAAGAAAGATTCTTCGATTAATGGATTACCGAATATTGTATTAACTGAAAAAGAATAAGGGGAGTTATTCTTGTGTAATCCAATAATCATTTTTTAATTTTTGTTCGGTCCGGACTTATTATCTTTTTTAATAAACAAAAAATAAAATAATCCTATTAACCCTATTATCCATACTGCATCAAGCGGCTGCATCTGTTTACTCCTTTTAAATTTATAATGGTCTGAATGCGCATAAAGAAAAATAATTATTGTCGTCTGTATAGCTATCCGAAAAATACATTCCCGAATCCCGGGCAAGTTTCTTTATCATATCATATGTGAACTTATATGAGTTCTCCGTATGAATTCTTTCGTCCTTCTTAAAACTGATCTTCATATTTAATTTTTTTATTTCCACATTCATATCTTCCATTGCAATTATATGCATTTCAATTCTGCTTTTTTCTTCATTGAAAACTGCCTTATGTTCGAATTTTCCTGCGTCAAAGTTTCCATCGAGTTCATTATTTATTCTTTCAAGAATATTCAGATTGAAAGCAGAAGTTACTCCGCACTTGTCATTATAAGCATCAATTAAGATCTTCCTGTCCTTTAGCATATCAAACCCGACGAGCAGGCGGTCATGGTCATTCATGTTATCCTTCAGCATCTTCATAAATGCTACCGCTTCCTCTTCCGTAAAGTTGCCGATGCTGGAGCCGAGGAAAATTATCAGCTTGGGTGAATTATCCCTCGATACGATGAATTCAAGACCTTCTTCATAAAATGAGATAATGCCTGTCACAAAAAGATTTTTATATTTCTCAATGAGAGTTCTGGAGCTTTCAACAAGAATGTCCGATACATCAATTGGAACATAGTGCAGGAAATCTCTTTTCCTGCTGAACGAGCTCAGGATGTAATCGGTCTTGAACGAGCTGCCGCTTCCAAGCTCTACTATTAAATTCTTTTCTGAATTTCTTTCGGAAATGTCGTCAGATAAATTTTTGAGGATGCTGATCTCAGTACGCGTAGGATAATATTCTTCAGTTGAGCATATTTCTTCAAACAGTTCAGATCCTCTCTGATCATAAAAATATTTTGGCAAAAGGAATTTGTTTTCGGATGTCAGTCCGATCATTACATCTTCACCAAATGAATTGTTCTGCGGGAATTTTTCCGGATGGTAGATCTTTAAACGATCCGATATTATCTCTTCCTTATTATTCAATGGATTTTTTGAAAAGATAGAGTTTATGGGAATAAGATATAAGTTAAAGTAATATCATTAGTTAATGACGACCGTGCCGGTGTAAATGTCATTCTGACGGTTGGATTGGCCGGCTGTATTGTTAGGGTCTATGGTAAAGGTCAGAGTATATGTTCCCGCTGTTCCTATATTGACTGTCGCATTTATTGTCTGCGATGCATTGTTCGCGAGTGCATTCAGCGTGTAACTGTTATTCACCTGGAGAAAACCTGTTGCATTGTTAACCATTTTTAAAACACAAGAGCTCTGATTGGAAGTTTCCGCGTCGCATTCTTCGCTTGTTATGTTCGCAACAGTAAACGAAAGGCTGAATGTCTGATTGGC
>JBDTLQ010000169.1:0-7161 GCA_039934715.1 Ignavibacteria bacterium
ATTATTCCAGCAACGGCGGTCCGTATGGTGTAAGAGGATTTAATAACGCGGGCTCACTAACATGGACATATCCGGTAACGAGCGCAGTCTGGGATCTTGCCGTGACCCCTGATATACAGGGAGACGGGGTGTCCGACATCGCAGGCTTTGTCGGATTTAACGGAACTGTCTTTACTGTTTCCGGAAGCACAGGCGGTCAGTTCTGGACAGTTAATCTCGGGGCAAGCATTGACGGCTATCTTCATATCATAGAAAATATGGAGTCAGACGGAGCACCGGATAAAAACATTATCACTTCTGGTCCGAAAGACTTATACCGTCTTGACCTGAGAACGGGGAACATAATCTGGTCGGCTTTTCTTGACGGTAATTATATTCACAGTGTTGATGAGCTCAGTGATGTCACCGGTGACGGAAGGAAAGATATTGTTGCAGGTACTCAGAACAGTAATCTATACGTTACTAAAGGAGACAGCGGTAGAGTTGTCTTTACCTATAATTTCGGAACAGCCACAACAAATACTGTCGAGCAGGTTGCAGCATTAAGAAGCATTGACGGAAACATTAGCAGTGAGTTTCTTGGTGGAAGCCGGACAGGAAAGCTAATCTGTTTTTCGGGAGGACCAAACGGAGTTGTCGGAATTAAAGCTGCATCAGATATAATTCCGGAAAAATTTTCTCTTTCACAAAATTATCCTAATCCGTTTAATCCTGTGTCAACTATTAAGTTTGATATAACGCAAGACCCGAGACGCGAGACGCAAGACGTAAGATTAATTGTTTATGATGCTCTCGGAAAAGAAGTCAGTACACTTGTTAATGAAGATCTTTCACCGGGAACTTATGAAGTCGAATTTGACGGACGGAATCTTTCAAGCGGTATATATTTCTACAGGCTTACTGCCGGAAGTTTCAGTGAAGTGAAAAGAATGATGTTGATAAAATAGAGTTTCATAGATCTAAAAAGATATAACAACCCTCATAAGAAATTTTTTGTTAGGAACTGACAAATTAAAAATTATTTTTAAACCTAAAATCTTAAGGGGGCAAAATGAAACTGCGAATACTAATATTATTAATTTTTACAACACTAAGTATTTGTTCATCTGTTCTTTCACAGACTCTTCAATGGAGACTTCTGCCGAATTCGCCGACAACAGGATCCGGAGGCAGATATGAGGATATATACTTTCTTAACAGCACTACCGGCTGGGCTATACATGAATCCGGAAAAATTTACCGCACTACAAACGGAGGTAATGCGTGGGATACATCTTTTATTGCTGCAAGCAGCCCTGCTCTTCGCAGCATTGGCTTTTTTGATTATGAGAATGGAATTCTGGGAACACTGAGTGATGATTCCACACGGATATTATTCAGAACAACTAATCACGGGGTTAACTGGTCTCCAATAACTAATCTTCCATCTCCATGGCCGCTCGGAATATGCGGCATCAATATCCTAAATGAAAATGTAGGCTTTGCTGTGGGAAGATATGTAATGCCAGCACGAATTGTTAAGACCACCGATAAAGGTTTAACCTGGACGGCACAATTGATAGATACTTCTATGGCGACATCCATTGTTGACTGTTATTTCTGGGATGAGAACAATGGAATAGCCGTGGGAGGCAGGAGCTATTCAATAACTTTTCTTGGAAGTTATCCTGTAGTATTGAGAACAACAAATGGAGGAACTACGTGGAGCCGCGTCTATTTGGGATCCCAATTCGGACAGTTCTGGAAAATATCTACAAGGACAAGCAGCCTCGTTTACCTTAGTACTGAAAGTTATAGTTTCGGGATATCAAATATTATGAAGTCAACAGACGCCGGATACAACTGGACAGAAATTCCTTTCAGAAATTTCCATCAGCAGGGAATTGGTTTTATGAATGAAAGCACAGGCTGGGTTGGCGGTTTTGGCTCAACATACGAAACTACAGACGGCGGCGCAGAATGGCATTTAGCAGGATGGGGAAACAACCTTAACAGGATAAGAATTATCAATGACACCATTGCTTATGCCGGAGATAACAGAATTTATAAATACTCAACGGAGTCAGTCGGAATAAAAAATATCACCACAAATATTCCCGGTGAATATTTTTTATACCAGAACTATCCAAACCCGTTTAATCCGGTCACTAAGATTAGATTTGATATTATATCAGACGTCTCACGAAATGAGTCAAATGTAAGACTGATTGTTTATGATGCATTAGGAAAGGAAGTGACAACTTTGTTAAGTGAAAAGCTTTCACCGGGAAGTTATGAAGTTGAATTCGACGGAAACAGCTTGTCCAGCGGAATTTATTTTTATAAACTGCAGACAGAAAACTTTTCGGAAGTAAAGAGAATGATATTACTCAGATAAGGATCACATTCGTACAGAATGTTTGCATTGGAATCAAACGTTTGCTTTAACCGCAAAGAACGCAAAGTGGCCGCAAAGTTAAAAAAGATTTCGTTTAAATTCTAATATGACATTTGTATTATTATTCTTTGCGATCTTTGCGCATTCTTTGCGTCTTTGCGGTGAAAAAATCATAAGAGTTATTTTAAATTTCTTTTTGTGAATATTACAATTTAAGTAAAAAGAACAAATAAATTACAAAATAAAAAATTATTTTAGTCGGATGTAGTAAGGATCATCTAAAAAAATTTTTATACAGAATAAATGATTTCCATTTGTTCTATAATTATTAATCAAAAAAGTTAAAACTCTATGCCTTCTTTAAAACCTGTATATTTTCTTCTTGTTGTAATTATCATTATCACCATCAATAACAATTGTCTTTACTCTCAATATACATGGCAGAATCCTGTTCCCAACAGCAATCTTGTCAGAGGTGTTTTTGCCTTTGATGAAAGCAAAGCTGTAGCTGTCGGATATCCGCAGTCTTTTTTAAAGACCACAGACGCGGGGAATACATGGGAAGTTAAAGAATTTCTCGGAGGTACAGGCGCGCAGTACGCTTCAGTATACTTTGTAAATAATAATACCGGCTGGATAGTCGGTGATCTCGGAACAATAGTAAAAACTACAGACGGAGGATCAAGCTGGATCAATCAATCTGTTCCGACAGTTCATTATCTTGAAACGGTAAAGTTCGTAAGTGATATCACAGGCTGGGCAGTCGGGCAGGCGGGTAAAGTTTATAAGACAACTAACGGAGGAGACAATTGGGCTGTACAGTCAAGCAATGTAACTACACCTATTATATCGGTTTATTTTATTGACAGTCTTGTTGGATGGGCGGCGGGTTATAGCGGACGAATAATTAAAACTACAAATGGAGGTGCGGTCTGGCAGAATCAGGAAAGCGGAACACCAAGCAATCTTACATCAATTCAATTCTTGAATGCAAATACGGGATGGGCAATTGGATTTGACGGAATATCATTGATCACTACTAACGGTGGAGTTAACTGGTCAGGACAAACAATTGCTTCAGGCACTTCATTCTTTGCATCAAGATTCACGGACAATGATCATGGCTGGGCTGTAGGTAATTCGGGAAGAATTGTTGTATCATCTAACGGAGGAACGAACTGGACAACTCAAAACAGCAACGTGAGATTCAGACTGACATCAGTTGAATTTTTGAATCCGGATCTCGGATGGGCAGTTGGTTTCGGAGGAACACTCCTTAATACTACAAACGGGGGGGCTGTCTGGAACAACAAACAGAAAGGTTCGACCGAAGATATTTTTTCATTAAACTTTATCAATTCAAATACCGGCTGGGCATCAGGATCTTTAGGGACAATCTTGAGAACAACCAATGGCGGAGCAAACTGGAATTTGCAGCCTGCAGGGACCGGCAGCTATTTGTATTCAATTAATTTTATTGACGAGAACTCAGGCTGGGCTGCAGGAACTAACGGAGCAATATTAAGATCGACCGACTCAGGCATCACATGGTCTAATCAAAGTTCGGGATTGTTTTCAGTTTTATATTCCATAGATTTTGTAACACCGGCTTCAGGGATTGCTGCAGGATCAGGCGGAGTAATTTTAAGAACTACAAACGGCGGAACAAACTGGATCTCTTCAACAAGCGGGACTTCAAACCTGCTCAGCAGTGTTTGCTTCCTCAACAGTAATCTTGCTTGGGCTTGCGGAGACGCGGGTACAATTTTAAAAACAACTAATGCAGGTGTAAACTGGTCCGCTCAAATTTCAGGGACATCAAGCTCTCTGACATCTGTTTTTTTCATTAATGAAAATACCGGCTGGGCAGCCGGTGCAGCCGGTGCAATTTTGAAAACAACAAACAGCGGTGTTAACTGGGAAGCTCAAATTGCCGGAACAAATAACTATACTTCAGTTTTTTTCAGAGATGCAAACAGAGGATGGATGACAGGTAACTTTGGTGAAGTGCGGTTTACATCTAACGGAGGAACTACATGGAGCACACAAAATACAAAAACGACCAACAAGGTGAATGCTGTTTTCTTTGTTGATGACAATGTCGGCTGGATCGCGGGTGAAGCAGGCGCTTTATTAAAGACGAATTCCGGAGGGCTGACGAATGTCATAAGTAATTCAAGCACGACTCCATTGAATTATCAGCTGTCACAAAATTATCCTAACCCGTTCAATCCGGTAACAAAAATTAAATTTACAGTTCTCTCAGGCTCACAGCATCAATCTTCTCATGTCATATTAAAAGTTTTTGATGTATCAGGAAAAGAAGTCGCGACTCTTGCCGATAATGATTTCATAACAGGAACATTTGAAGTTGAATTCAACGGCAGCAATTATTCCAGCGGAATATATTTTTATGAAATGCTGTCTGAATCTTTCGCAGCGACAAAAAAAATGTTGCTCATTAAATAAATTTAAAAAATTATATGAACCAAGGATCGATCATAAACCCGTTTTATTTTGGAAAAATTATACAATATACTTGAATAACAACAAGTAAGGATTTTAAATTATTCGGAACAAAATAATCACCGGTACTGACTTTTAAAGAGAAAGAACATTTTGAAGAACATTACACTTCTCTACGTGCATCATTTCGAACCAATATCTATATCTATATCAAATTTCATTTTCATAAACTTAAAAAAGCGGTTATGAAAAAGCTTTGTACTATATCTTTTATGATCCTGTATGTTTTAATTTTCTCTGATACATCTCAGGCATCGCTGCCATCTTTTAATGCTACTGTAAAGAATGTAACATTCGGCGATACTCTGGGAGGTTCGCACAATGTGATGTATTTCGATATCTATCTCTTGCATACTAACCCTGAAGTTTCAATTCCTTTTAGTTTATTTGGTGCTGAGATTATACTGAGTTTTAATCCGATAATCGCAAACGGCGGTACTTTAAATTTAAAAAATATAGGTTCGGAACTTCCTCCTTCTAATCCTCCTGGGTTTAGTAATATTATTGGAGATGTACTTAGAACAGAGATCACATATCTCTCATATCCCGGACCGGCTGTCAGTAGCATTTTTCCCGGGACAAAAGTTATGAGACTTCGTCTTGCAACGAGTGCATTAACATTTGCGGCTGTTCCATTTGATCTGAGATGGAGGCTTCCGGGTGAAGGCGGTTATACTACCATTATTGGAGCATATGATGAAGATGGTCTTGCACATGACATAACCAGCAACGGTACATTTGAAATTGAATATAATGAACCATATCCTCGTCTAGTAAGCCCCGCCGATAAATCCCTGAACGAGCGGATAATAAAATTTGTCTGGTATAAATTTGAAAAGGCAGAGAGATATAGTTTACTGATATCGGATGATTCTTTGATGAGCCATTTTGTGTTTTATGATTCGTTGATAACTGATACTTCTAAGCTCATTACGACCCTGAATTTTGGAACAAAATATTTCTGGAAAATAAAAGCCAGAGATTCACTGAATATCTTAATATCATCCGTGACCCGGCTATTCAGTACAAAGCCCGTTCTTATTAGCCCTGCTAATGATACGACCAATACCATTACTACAATAAATTTTAAATGGAATAAATTCTATAGCTATGCTTCTGATTATACATTGAAAGTTTCAACTGATGCTGCTCAGAATTCTATTGTTTATCTGGATTCTACAATCAATGATACATCGCGAGTTGTAACCGGATTGAGTACAGATCAAAAATATTATTGGAGTGTTTCATCAAAAGATTCAGCAAACATTTTTTACAGTTCTCCTGTATGGAATTTTTCCACGATAAGTATTTTAGTTTTTCCTGTCGAGGGTATGTTTGTCTCCTCGGGATTGGATTTTTTTTGGCGAAGTGTTACTGGTGCAACAAAGTACTTACTCCAGATCTCAAACACAAATCTCTTTACAACCATTCTGTACAAAGATTCAACTACAACGGAAACTTCAGTTATAGTTAATTTTAATTTTATTCCTTTTGCTACTTACTATTGGAGGATACTCGTAGGAAATGCCGGGGGATATTTTATGACATCTAATGTACGGAGCTTCATGGGTGATTTTGCTTTGCCTGTTGAATTGGCGAGCTTTACATCGGATATTTCTTCTAATAATGTTAAATTAAACTGGTCAACGGTTTCTGAAGAAAACAACAGTGGGTTTGATATCGAAAGACAGTTGGCAACTCATAGTGATGTTTGGGACAAAGCAGGATTTGTAGAGGGAAAAGGGAATTCAGTCACACAAACAGAATATTTATTTGAAGACAAAAATCTAAATTCAGGAAAGTACAGATACCGGCTTAAACAAATAGATTATAACGGCAACTATAAATATTACCCTTTAACGGGTGAGGTTTTAATAGATACTCCCGATAAGTTTTCTCTGTCCCAGAATTATCCTAATCCTTTTAATCCCAATACGATAATTAATTTTCAACTACCCGAAATGGCCAGGGTTAGTTTAATTGTTTATGATAATACGGGGAGAGAGGTAGCAGTCTTAATAAATGAAACCAGGCAGGCGGGTTATTATCAGAAATCGTTTAACGGAAGCAGTCTCTCAAGTGGTATTTATTATTATTCACTTATTTTAAATGAAGGCAATGCTTACACAAAAAAGATTGACAACCACACACCTTATGGCCTCAAACCTTTTCTGGAACAAAGGAGACAGCGGACTAGATATCAATTGACAGGATTAGCGACAAAGGCAATTGATGCAGACAACGCCTTTGCCATCTAC
>JBDTLQ010000170.1:0-7146 GCA_039934715.1 Ignavibacteria bacterium
CAAAGTCCAGTGCTATCCTGGCAGCACTCGAACTTGGTAGGAGGATGTGCGCGGTTTAATTTGTAGAATGATTGTATAAAATCGAGGTTGAAATCACCGGGAAACTTTGATCACTGTATTATTGAAGGTCAATGGCCCTATTGTGGTGTGGCTAGGTAAAAAAGATTGCGATTTTTACAACTTTATTAGATGTAAGGGGAGAAAAAGATTTGCTGGGTAATAATGGTTAATTGTATTTTATATTTTACAATTATTTATCCTTAATTTAGTTGTTTTTTAATCTTTAAAATACTACATTAGTTGCAAATAACAAACGTCTCCATAACATGCTCTCTAATCAAATTATCCCATATCTACATATCTCGTTTCCATTGCAATTGGAAAATATGATACATGGTCTGATGTTTACTTTTCCCCTGACAGCTTGAAAAAAATGAACGTTGATTATTATACTTATCCAACTTACACAGAGAGAGCAAAGTCTGACTGGAAAAATACCGTGAACATGATAGCATTTTTTTCGGACAAATTCGGGGAATATCCTTTTATTAAAGAAAAATACGGAATGGCAATGTTTGGATGGATCAGCGGAGCGATGGAACATCAGACAATCTCCAGCATGGGTTATACATTGGTGACAGGAACAGGCAGGTACGAAGATATAGTTGTGCATGAGCTGGCGCATCAATGGTTCGGAGACGCAGTAACCCCTGTCTCATGGAAAGACATCTGGCTTAATGAAGGATTTGCAACTTACGGCGAAGCGTTGTGGATAGAACAGAATAAAGGAAAAGAAGCATACATTGGTTTTATGAAAAAACAGGATTATGGATTTTTTCAGGGTACGGTTTATGATCCTGCAGGATTTATCTTTGGCCCGACAGTTTACAATAAAGGCGCATGGTGTCTGCATATGCTCAGAGGAGTTGTAGGCGATTCTGTCTTTTTCAAAATAATCAGAACATATTATGAAAAATTCAAATATAAAAATGCCGATACATGGGATTTTAAAAAAGTATGCGAGGACGTTTCGGGAACTGACTTGACATATTTTTTCAATCAATGGATATTTACCGCCACCGGAAGACCTGAATACAAATACTCATGGAAAGCTGATGACTTTATGGATCAGAAAGACCGGGGATATTATACGTTAAGATTGAATCTGCGGCAAACACAGGAAGAAGACGAGATCTATAAAATGCCTGTGAAAGTTAATGTAAAAACAGATAAAGGCATTGAAGAATTTACATTCTTCAATGATAAAAAAGTACAACAATTCGAAAAGCCGGTAGCCGGCAAACCTCTCGAGGTAACAATAGATACTGAAAACTGGATTTTAAAAAAAATCGAAAAGGAGGATTATAAAGATCGGTACTAGTTAGTGTTTGTTTTCATTATCAATCAGATCTTAATCCAAAAATGAATATTCTTAAATCTTTACTAATAGCATCACTTGTTTTTATATCTTCATCCGTATTTTCACAATCGAAGAATGTAATCATAAAGCTGAAAAATAATGCTCCGGATGAAATTGTAAACAATTTCAAAAATAATAATCCCAAGGCCGGCAATAATTCCATTGCACGTGTTAGCAGAGATCTTGACATTAAAAATTCAAAAGAAGTTTTTAAAAAAGCCAACGCAATTTATGCACGCAATGAAAATTACAAAGAGATCGGGCTCGATAAAATATTTGTAGTCGAAATTGGTGAAACTGGCCTGGGACAGGCTTTGAGTTTACTTGGCAAAAATGAATTCATAGAATATATTCAGCCTAACGGAATATTAAAGCTTGAAGACCTTTCCGAAAATGCCTTCATCCCGAATGATACATATTACAGTACACAATATTACCTCGATCAGATCGGTATGAAAGATGTATGGGATATCACCAAAGGTGATTCAAATATTATAATAGGCGTGATCGATACGGGAATTGATTTTCTTCATCCTGATCTACAGAAAAGTTATTTGATAAATCCGGGTGAATATGGAAACGGAAAAGAATCAAACGGAATAGATGATGACAATAACGGTTTCATCGATGACTGGAGAGGATGGGATTTTACGGATGAACCTTTAACCGGTGATCCGAGACGCGGAGATTACCTGGTGCCTGATAATGATCCTTCGGATGATAATAAACAATCACACGGTACAGCGGCGATCGGTATCATCAACGCTTCTTTCAATAACGGTCTCGGGATAGCTTCAGTGGCTCCCGGATGTAAGGTTCTCGTTATGAGAGCTTTTGATTCGGAAGGATTCGGAGAAGAAGATGATGTCGCCAACGCTATACTTTACGGTATAACGCAAAATGTAAGAGTATTTAATTTTAGCTTTGGTGATTATGTATTCAGCAATCTTTTGAGAGATGTTATAAAATTTGCATATACAAAAAATGTTGTAATAGTTTGCTCTGCCGGTAATGACGGCAGCGACCGGCTGCATTATCCGTCTGCTTACGATGAGGTGATTTCGGTAGGCGCGTCGGATAATACAAATTCAAAAGCAAGCTTTTCTTCTTACGGAGAGACAGTCGATATTTTTGCTCCGGGTTTTCAGAATCTCACAACAGTCAGGGTAGGAAGAGGCAGCTCTGAATTTGGCGGAAATTATGACAAGCTCAACGGTACATCTTTCTCCGCTCCGATAGTTGCCGGAGTAGCCGCGCTTCTGCTTTCAAGAAATCCTGATCTTACAAATGAAGAAGTAAGAGGAATCCTTACTGCGACAACTACACTGATGACAGGGCAGTCTTCATGGGATCACATTCACTCTTCAGGAAGAATTAATGCGCTTAGCGCAATAGAAAATTTTAACAGTCCGACAGTTTCAAGAATTAATTATCCTTTTCAGGATTTTACTTTTGAAAAAGATACGATCCCGATCAGTGTGTCAGCCGCTTCACCATTGTTCCTTTCTTACTCTTTATTTTATGGTGTTGGACAGAGACCCGGCACCTGGATACCGCTTTTACAAAACCAGTCATCGCAGGTTTTGAACGATACTGTAGCGAGATGGAATACTTCATCGCTTCCGGATACTTCATATACTTTGAGGCTGGCCATCAACAGTAATTCCGGAAGAACGATCGAGCATAAGATGATCGTTTTCAAAGACAGAAATCCTCCTGTCATCACTGATATTGGTTTTGGAAATTTAATTGATAAGAATAATTATACCGAGCTTGTATTATTTGCAACAAATAAAAGAACACTCGGCAAAATTTATTTCAAAAGAAGAGGTGTCAGTGAGCCTTATCAGTTCATACTTGCCGATGTAGGAACTCCGAACATTGGTTTTATCACTGACGCGCACTTTGCTTTACTTAGCGGAAATGATCTCCTTCCAAATACAGAATATGAATTTTATGTTGAAGCAACTTCTCTTAACGGCAAGACCTCGATTGTGAATGATACTTCGTTTTATTTTTACACACAGCCGCAGATCAATAACTATGGCTTCATTCAGAAAAATTATTCTTTATCGTATTCACAGGCATGCGATACAATAACTGATATAAATGGCAACGGTCTTAAAGACATTTTCTTAAACAGCATCAGCGGCAATTTAAGACTCAATGTATATGAGTTCAATGCCGGGAGCTTTAACAAAATTTCAAATGATAACTGGGGCGATTTTAAAGTTGGCAGAGATGTGGGTGATATTGACGGAGATGGAAAGACGGATGCTCTTTTATCAAAAAGCAGGGATGGGTTTGTTTATGAATCTCCTGCGGCAAATCAGCTTCCGGTAAATTTAATATGGAGTGATACCGGGAGCGGAAATTTCTGGGCATCGAGGATAGCTGACACTGACGGAGACGGGAAGAAAGAAATATTGGGTCTGGGAATTTCAGGGCTTCGGATTATTGAAGCAAATGGTGATAATAATTATTCGCAGATCGCAAACCTGAATTATTTCGGAATTGACTCTACTCCGAATTCACAGAATGTAATGGTAGAGGATTTTGATAATGACGGAAAGACTGATATTGCATTCATAAATCTGTATTATGAAACACATGGCTCCGTACTGCCAAAGACGGGACTATCGGTTTATGAAAGCAACTCTGATAACAGCTACACAAGAGTTTTCAAAGACAGTATTGACAGGCTGATCAAAGGTGACAATATTGTTTCCGGAGATTTTACCGGTGACGGCAAAAAGGATTTTGCACTGGGAGTGGTGAGCAAGGACGGAGATCTGATACAATACTACAGCCTGTATGTTTACACCGCGACTTCGGATAATAATTATTCGATCCTTGATGTGCAGGACATATACAATTATAAATCCTATGCGGAAACTTCTACAAAAGCAGCTGACATTGATAATGATGGTATTGATGAAATACTTGTTAACACCGGAACACTCTTCTATATTTTTAAATTTAATAACTCGCTCGGAAGATTTGTTCCCGTATTTTATATGAAAGATATCAACACAGTAAATCAGATCGCATATGACTTTGATGCTAACGGAATAAAAGAGATTGGTTTGAATACTGTGAATGATACCCTGCTGTTCTTTGAAAAGGATATTGCCTTCACCGGACCTTCAACTCCTCTTGGATTCAAAGGTTACAGCCTTGATTCAAATGTCATTAAACTTTCTTTTGAGAATGTTGCCGGAGCAGAATACTACAGGATCTATCGAAGCGATACAACACAAAATTTTACATTGCTGGATTCAACTCTGACTAATGAATATCTTGATGCAAACATTCTTAACAGAAAAAATTATTATTATAAAATTTCAGCCATTGATATTCAGAATCCTGTTCGTGAAAGTCAGCTCTCGTCGCTTATAACTGTTTACAGCCACAACCAATCTAAGATCGTTTCCGTGAATTATGAACAGAACGGATTCTTATCGGTCCGATTTTCCGAAAGAATTTCAACAACAATCCCCAACCTGAATACTTTTATTATAAATAATAATGTAGGTCATCCCAGGAATATCGCGGTTAAAAATAATTTTGAATACTTTCTTACATTTGATCAGTTAATTTCAAATGGTTCATATCTGATCAATACAAGTTTACTTTCAGATTCTTATGGTTCTCCTGCTGATACCACTCCGTTTTCTTTTAATGTGATTAATGATGTTGATTCCGGAAAGTTTTATATTTCAAGGCTTGAATTATCCGGTGATCATAAATTAAAGGTAGAGTTTAATCTTGAAACCGATACAGTTACCGTAAAAAATGTTAGCAATTATAATTTTGAACCATTTAACATAAGCGTAACCTCGGTTGAAATTAATAACGCTGACAGGAAAACAATTTATCTGAACCTACAGGATAACGGAGCAATCGGAGCAACAGGAAAGAATTATCTTCTGAAAATTTCCAACGTGTATTCATCGGGCGGTATAAAGATCGTTGACGGCGCCGGCAGCAGTTTCGGTTTGATTTTTAACAAGGAAAATCTCGATGAAATGTACGCGTATCCCAATCCTTACAGCATTAGTTCAGGTCAGGAGTTTATTACACTGGCTAACATTACCCGTGAAGCATCAATTGACATTTTTGATCTGACCGGCAGATTTCTCATCAATATAAAAGAAACCAATGGCAATGGTGGAGTGGAGTGGGATCTGAAAGACAGGAATGGATATAAAATAAATACGGGAATATATTTTTACAGAGCTACAGGAAAAAATTCATCAGGTCTGGAAGTGAAGGAGAAGATGGGCAAGTTTGCAGTCGTAAAGTGATAACATAAAAAAAGGCAGCTATAAGATCATAGTTGCCTGTTCTTAAATAAAAATTACAATGCCATACTCATCTTGTATGGCATTTTTTTATTTGTTTACGAATTCTGAAAATCCTTTACCAGCCTTGAATCTGGCTACTTTCTTTGCTGCAATCTTTATTTCTTTTCCTGTCTGAGGATTTCTTCCCATTCTCGCTTTTCTTGCTGAACGCATGAATGTTCCGAATCCAACTAAGGAAACTCTGTTTCCTTTCTTGACTGCCTTCATTATTCCGTCGATCATCGAGGCCATTGCTGCTCTCGCCTGAACTTTTGTGATTTTAGCATCACCTGCTACTTTAGTAACTAGTTCTTCTTTTGTCATTATATATTTGTTTAATTCTGAAAAATGATTAACACAAAAATAACATAGCTTTAATTAAAAAGCAACTTGTATTTGTTAATGCTGACGCATGTCAGACGCAAGTTCACAAGACTTTGTTGTGATTTAATACAAACACTATTAAGATTTTTTGAAAAGGATTTTATAATTTAAAATGGAAAGCCGTGTAAAATAAATTGACACGGCTTTGAAGATTGGTTTATTTTTATACGGATAAAAAATTATTTATCGGATAATGTAGCTTTGATCAGTTTAACATCGGAAACAGGCTTGTCACCCTGAGCTGTCTTTGTTTTACCAATCTTATCAACTACATCCATTCCCTCAACAACTTCACCGAATATTGCATGCTTTCCGTCAAGCCATGGTGTCGGAGCAAGTGTGATAAAAAACTGTGACGTTCCTGTATTAGGTCCTCTGTTAGCCATAGCAAGAATTCCTTTCTTATCAAATTTCAATCCGGGTCCGAACTCATCTTTGATCACTTCCTTTGAACCCCCGGTTCCTGTTCCAGTCGGATCTCCGCCCTGAACCATGAAACCGTCAATCACTCTGTGAAAGATCTGTCCGTTGTAAAACCCTTCACTGATAAGTTTCTGAAAATTGGCTGTCGTGATAGGAGCTTTATCGGTGTAAAGCTTTATCTTTATTGTTCCCATATTGGTCTCGATCACAGCCATCTTACCTGTTGATTTTTTTCCATCGTCCTTACCTGCTGTTGTGTTGTCCATTGCTGAGTCCTTTTTAGTTTGAGTAGTTTGTGTTTGATTTGTTTTTACAGTATCGATAACCTTGGTGTGGTCCTCGGCAGTTTTAGTATTGGTTTTGCCGTCGGTTTTGGCTGTTGTATCATCCTTCTTCTCACCGCAACCAATAAGAATGGTTATAGCAAGTATCAAAGAAAACAATACCGCGATTTTATTTTTTGACATTATTTCTCCTTTATTTAGTATTAAGTATTTAAGTATTAAGTATTAAGTATTATGTATTAAGTATTAAGTATTAAGTATTAAGTATTAAGTATTAAGTATTAAGTAT
>JBDTLQ010000171.1:0-7059 GCA_039934715.1 Ignavibacteria bacterium
TAGTTGTTAGTTGATAGTTGATAGTTGATAGTTGATAGTTGATAGTTGATAGTTGCTAAGTGTTACTATAAACTATAACTATACACTATAAACTATAAACTATAAACTATCAACTACTTCAGCGGCATATACGGATCAATATACTTCGATGTCTCGCCTTCCTTCAGCATCGGCTGATAAGGACCATACTTGTGTTGTAACTCTGGAAAATTATCGTCATAAGGTTTGAACGGGAAATCAATTGGTTTAAATTTAAGATCCGGGTAATCCTTTTCGACGAAAGGGCTGTGCGGTCTCGGCTGTGAGTTAATGAATGCAGCAACATCGTATGCTTTTTCAATACTAAGATTTGCACGATTCAAAGGCATCTTTGCAAAAATAAATGCTGTTGAAGTTAAAAGTCTGTACATGCCTGCGCCGTCATTATAACTTTCAGAACCGAATACAGGCGGAATATCATAACCTCGCAGTGAATCGGCAGGCACCACAATGGTAGCCGGCATGAGCAATGTTCCTGCGCCATCAAGTGCATGGCATGACACGCAATTATCTAAATAAACAGTTCTTCCGGCTGCAGTATCCGCTGCGCGATTTAATAGCGGGATCTTTGAGAGTCTGTAGCCTTCGGCAGTTTTTCCTTTTGGAACATTTGTGCTAAGCCATTTCAGATAAGCATCTATGGCGTTGAGTTCTTTACTGTTATCCGGAGCAGGTTTTCCATTCATGCTTCTTGTGAGACATTCATTGATCCTTTCTTTGAGTGATATGATCCTGTTTACTCGTTCATCGAATGCCGGATATCTGGAATAAACACCAACGAGACCAAGCACATTCTGCTGGGTTCCGGCATTCCAGTGACAATTCTGGCAATCCATATTATTTCCGGCAAATCTCATATTTGTATCTTTAACATCGGGTCCAATGTATCTATAGGTTTCAATAAAAATACTTCTGCCATACTTTATCATTTTTCCTTCCTCATTGTCTGAAATTGATAATACATCCGGATACTTCCACGGGACAAGTGAATCCTGCTTTACTATTTTGTCTTCGGATTTACATCCTATTAAAGGATGTGAATCTTTTGAAATCAGATAAATGGAAATAAAAAAAAACAGGAGCAGGATGACAATTTTTTGCGAGAAAGTAAAAAATGGTTTCATAAATTAATTTTAATTTCTGCAAATATAAAAATTTCAATTGTTAAATTGAATATAAGAGGGAATAAAATTATTTTAATCTGCGACTTTTTGAAATAAGATACGTCTAATCTTTAAACGTTAATGTTTTAACATAATTATGTTGTCGGAAACATCTCAATTTCTAGAATTGCTCAGGCCTGAGTATAATGATGCTTTGAAGTACTGCAAAGCGTTATGCGCAAAGCGTTCCATTGATGACGCGGAAGATGTCCTTCAGCAATCACTTTTAAAAAGTCTGGAAAATTTTGACAGGCTGAATGACAGAAGCAAGTTCCGTTCATGGTTCTTTAAAATAATCACAAGGGAGTTTTTCAATTCGGTCAGGAAAGATTTCTGGAGAAAGTTCATTCCTCTGGACAATGCAATGCAGGTCCCGGAAATGCCTGAGGTTTTTGACCGGCTGGAAAACGACAATAATAAGATCATACTGAGCAGAGCACTTTCCAGGATCTCTTCTAAAGAAAGATCGGCGATCCTTCTGTTTGAGATCGGGGGTTTTTCAATCGAAGAGATCAGAGATATTCAAAATGAAAAAAGCACATCGGCGATCAAGTCAAGGTTAAGCCGGGCCAGAGAAAAGCTGCGAAAGATCATAACGAACGAAGAAGGAAATATTTCAAATAAAAAAAACAAAAATTCAATCATCATAGGAGACCTACACAATGAAACAGTCAGCCTCATCCACGGGACAGAAGGAAAATAATCCGGACCCGGATAAATACTTTGATGAATTAAGAAAAGAAAATTACGACGGCACTTTTCAACCGGTCGAAATCTGGCTTAGAAAAAGCAGCTCAATTTTATCAAATAAAAATTCTGAAAGGAAATTCATTAATATGAAAAATTATTTTAACTCACACAAGTTCAGACTTGCATATACATTTCTGATACTTGCATTTGTCGTCGCTGCCTGCAACTACCCGGTAACTCAGCAGGAAACGGTGAGCGATGTAATGACATGGTCAGTAAACAAAGATAATACCGAAGCTGTCAGCAAGATTCACAGTTTCGACTGGATCAAGAACGGAGAGTATACCGAAAATATAAACGGAGAAGGGAAGATCAGTTATAGTCTTGTCATTCCCAAAGAAAATGTCGACCGTGTGTCGGATTACAAAAGTCAGCTCGAAGCAATTTCAGGGATAAACGATGTTAAAATGATTCCTATAAACGAAACCATTAAGCGTCCTGTGTATTCCGCACTTCTCAATGGTATTTTCAAAACTGATATCAATGCTACGAATATGAGCGATGAAGAGCTGAAAGAAGAAGTAAGCAGACAGTTGAAGAATGCTGGAATTGAAAACGCGCAGGTAGATTTTGAAAAAAATGCTGACGGCAAAAGACTGATCCGTCTTGACATTTCGGGAGAGCAATTGAAAAAAGAAGGCGACTTTGATATTACGATAAGGGACGGCAACAATGTAAGCCGGATGAAAGAGCTCAGAAAGGAAAGCCCTGATGGCGGAGAGAAATTTAAAGGAAAGACTGATAGTGAGATCCGTGATATTGTGAGAAAGGATGTTGATCCCGCTTTGACAGATGATCAGATCGAAATAATCAGAGACGGAGAGAATGCGATGGTCAGGATAAAGAAGATAAATAAAGACAACAAAGGAAACACAATTATCGAAGACGATATAAAATTGAAATAAATCCTGAAAAGTTCTCCGGCTAAAGACAATTTAAGCCGGAGAACTTTTTTTTTCGGTAATACACCCCATCAATGTGATGTTTTCCATGTTCTTTAATGCAACAAGTATTAAATCCTTCCGTAATCAGAAATAATTATAATCCTAAGAATCATATCAGTAACCTTAACAATTATTTAATCCTTACTTCCTAATTTTATCTTGAATTAAGGATTTAAATTTGTTAGGTTGGAAACTAATAAAACCGAAATAGTTTCTTGATCAAAAAAATAATACCGTCCGAAGACAGAGAAAAGATATTAAAGTACTCCCGCCAGAAATTTCACAGAGAAGGTTTCTATAAAATATCAATGGATGAGCTTGCGGGTGAGCTTCGTGTCAGTAAAAAGACAATTTACAAATATTTCCCGTCCAAAGATAAACTTCTTGAGGAGATCTGCTCCGATACAAGTTGCGATATAATGAAGAACGTCGATACTATACTCGACGGGGAAGAGGATGTTGTGGTAAAGTTTGTAAAACTTCTTAACATGCACAGTAATTTTACAATGAACATAAGTGAAAAGTGGCTAAAGGATCTGAGCATTCACGCACCCGATATTAAAAAGAATATAGATGAGATGAAGAATAGCCAGATAAATAAAGTTCTCAGGAAACTGCTTGAGCAAGGTAAGAAAGAAAAGCTGATAGAAAATTACCCGGTGCAGATAATCATCGCATCGTTTACGTCTTCAATTATGTCAGTGATGACGCCGGATTTTCTGATCAACAACAAGTTTTCAATTCAGGATGCATTTAAGATAACCTATGAAATGCTGCTAAACGGAATTCTGACAGCGACCGGTAAAGAGAAATTCAAAAAAACAAAAGCATTGTTAGCAAAAGAAATTAAATTATAAACCATGGGATTAAACTCTTTTAAAAGATACACTTCATCGATCTTATTCTTTTTGTTTATCTTTTATTCGATTCATAATAATTCACAGGCGCAGGAAAAAAAGACCATCTCCTCAGTGCAGGAAGCAATAGCGCTTTCATTAAAAAATAATTCAGCCATAGTGACTGCGTATCTGAATCAAATGCAGACAGAGGAGCAGGTATCTGAAGTTTACAGTGAAAATTTAATTCCTTCACTTAAATTAAATTCAAGATTTACGAGAACCTTCAAGAGCCAGGTATTTTACATTGCCGGTCAGCAGATACAGGTGGGATCAGATAATGGCCTGACCAATACAATTGATCTGACACAATCTTTACCAATCCTCGGTACACCCATCTTTTCAGGAATCAGAATTGCGGAATACTTTAATGAAGTTCAGGTTGAGAATATTAATCTCGCGGAGAATGACGTCAAAGCAGATGTTAAGAAAAATTATTATACGGTATTGCTTGCAAAGTCCGTTGTAGAGGTTAACCGTCTGACACTGGAAAATGCCCAGGAAAATTTTAATGTTGTTGATGCAAGATACAGGAATGGTGCCGCTACAGAATTTGATTATCTGAGGGCAAAAGTAAGAGTAGATAATTCCTTGCCGGATCTTTCAAAATCGGAGAGGAATTTTGATATCAGCAGAAAGGCACTTATAAATGCGATAGGACTTAAGGATGTTCAGGATATTGAAGTTACAGGAGAGCTTACCTATGACAGTACTGAAGTCTGGGGAAACACAAATGAAATGATAAATAAGATCTCCGAAAATTATGTAACTCTGAGACAATTAAGGATAACCAAGAAAATTAACGAAGAGCTTTTAAATGTGAGTAAAGCAAACTATCTTCCAAAGATTTCAGTCTTCGGTCAATATGTCTTAGGTTCGGGAGAAAATGACGGCAGACCTATTTCAGACTACAGATTTTATAATACGGCAAACGCGGGACTGGCGCTTTCATGGGATCTGAACCTGTTCAGAAACAGCTTCAAGGTAAATCAATCGGAAATTCAAATAAAAAAATCAAACGAAGAGATTGCCGATACAAAACAAAAGCTGAAACTTCTTTCACAGAGCGCGATAATAGTGCTTGAAGATGCAAAGGAAAGAATTATCAGCCAGGTAAAAACAGTATCTCTGGCTGAGAGAAGTGTTGAGCTTGCAAATGCAAGTTACCGTGCCGGTGTTATTAATCTGATCGATGTACAGGCTGCCGAGCTCAGTCTGTCTCAGACACGCCTGGCCTACCTTCAGGCGATATATGATTACCAGACAGCGAAGGCTGAGCTTGAAAGACTATTGGAAAAATAAAAATAAAAATTTTAAAGACTTTGAAATGAAACATTCTAAAATACTCAAAATGAGAAATCTTGTTTATTCCCTGCTCTTCATAATGGCAGCAGGTATGATCCTTGCTTCATGCGGAGGCGATGGTGAAACAAAGACAGAACCTGAAAATAAACAGCTACAAGCTGTAAAAATTAAAGATGTAGTAACTCAGGGCTTTGAAGAAACTTTCAGTGTGGTCGGCATAGTAAAGGCCTTTCAAACTGCTAACGTTGCTTCGGAGGAAGGCGGACTTATTACATATCAGCCTTTTGATAAAGGCAGCAGAATTTCCCGCGGACAGGTTGTTGTACGATTGAGAAAAGATCAGGACAGAGCTTCATATGAACAGGCATCAACACAATTTGAACTCGCCAAAAGTAATTTTGAAAGAATGGAAAAGCTTTACAATGAAAAAGTCGCCACTGAACAGGATTATACCAATGCTCAGTTTCAGCTGGAGCTTGCTGAACGAAGCCTTGATGTACTTGAGACAAGACTTAACAAGTCATATATAGTTTCGCCGATCAGCGGGATAGTGGATCAGAAGTTTTTAAGTAAAGGCGAGGTCTGCAGTCCCGGATCTCCCATATTGAACGTTGTAGATGTATCAAGAGTAAAGATCTCGGGAGGAATACCCGAACGTTTTATTTCAGACATCAGAAAAGAAACTGATGTCAGAATAACCTTTGACGTATATCCGGGTGAGGAGTTTACAGGAAATGTAAGTTATGTATCTCCTACAATTAGCCCTCTAAACAGAACATTTGAAATAGAAGTTATACTCAACAACAAAGAGGGAAGGTTCAAACCTGAAATGAGCTCGAATATGGAAATTAAAAAATCGAGTTCTGATGATGTGATTGTTCTGCCTCAGGATCTTATTGTTGATCTTGGAAATGACAAGTATGTATTTGTACTTGAAGGCGACATAGCTAAAAAAAGGATCGTCTCGATCAGCGGAAGGAACGGCAATGATGTGTTGATAAATTCCGGACTTAATCCGGGTGAGAAACTTATCGTTGAAGGATTCCAGTCACTTGCAGACGGAGATAAAGTTCTTGTAATAAATTAAAAAAATTTTATAGTCAAATGAATATTTCAAGATTAGCAGTAGACAACCGTGTAACCGTTTACATCCTTGTTGTGATAATAATCTTATTCGGAATTTATTCTTATACTTCAATTCCGAAAGAATCCGCTCCGTCAATAACGATTCCGAATATATTCGTGTCGACGGTATACTTCGGCGTATCTCCTAAAGATATGGAGAATCTTGTCACACAGGAAATTGAAAAGGAAGTAAAAGGTATCAAGGATGTGAAGAAAGTAACATCGATCTCGCAGGAAAGCTTTTCGCTTGTGAATATAGAATTCAATCCGGATGTTGAGATCGATGACGCGCTGCAAAAGGTGCGTGACAAAGTAGCTATTGCGAAAACCAAAATGCCGACTGACATTGAAGAGCCGACCATTAATGAGATCAATCTTTCGGAACAACCGATGCTCTATCTTAATCTTTCGGGTAATCTCGGACTGGCGAATCTAAAGGATATTGCAGATAAGCTGAGTGATGAGATCGAAGTGATACCGGGTGTATTGAACGCTGATGTAAAGGGAGGACTTGAAAGAGAAGTAAAGATCAATGTTGATGCAAACAGGTTAAAATATTATAATCTGAGCTTCAACGATATCACGTCCAAAATAGGACTTGAGAATCAGAGCATTCCCGGCGGTAGTGTGGATGTCGGCAAGCAGAATTATCTTGTGAGAGTTCCGGGACAGTATGAGGAACCCGAGAAGATAAGAGACATTGTAGTTAAAGCTGAAAATGAGAAACCAATTTATATAAGGGATGTCGCGCAAGTGATCTATGGTTTTAAGGACAGGACAACTTTATCAAGAGAAAACGGTCAGGAATCTGTAACGATAGTTATAAAGAAAAGAAGC
>JBDTLQ010000172.1:0-7030 GCA_039934715.1 Ignavibacteria bacterium
ATATCTATTATGAAAAAATTGGAATAGGCTGTGTGAAATTAAAAGATCAGCGGTAATCAGTTAAATCTACCTCATCTGAGTTCCGTTAACATTATGATTAGTAAAACGAAAAGGAACGGCTTAATAAGCCGTTCCGGTATCAGGAATATTCAGGAGGTTTTGATTACTGTCTGACTCTGAATGGAAAGCCCATGTATGTTGAAGAAAATAATGCCGGTGAATTGTCATACAGCGAACTTCTTGTATCTGAACTTATAAATCCGTTGTGCATTCCTCTTGGATGCTGCTGGAATATTTGGAATGTTTTTTCATAAGTTCTGTCATAGCCTGAGCCGCCCGGGACCTGCGACGTCATCACAAATCTCTCACGGTGAAATCCGAACGCGTTTCTCGCCCAATGGAAGGCAACTATGTCCGTGTCATTTTGATTGCTTGAAAGATAAACCTTTACTCTGATCTGATCCCCGCGGTCAACATCCATAGAAGGGTCGTTGTGGAAAAATCTTGTATTAAAAATATTAGTAGTAAAATCAGGTCCGTTCAGGGTTAGTACAAGAGCGTCGTTCCTGTAAAACTCAATTTTGTTCATAACAATATTGTCTTTTCCAACCTGAGGCGTTTTTGTTTCACCGTCAATGGCTGAGAACTGATACACTCTCCAGTTAAATCTCGGATTTGGCCTTCTGTCAACACGTTTAAAAGTAATAAATCTTCTTTGCTCTTGCGAGTAAGGTTTGACAGTAGAATCCAAAAGTCCGTTCACGTATCCGATCACGATGAAATTTCCGGAGATCGTTCGTGTTACTTCTACATTCTTCAATGAGTCTCCTATAGTCGTAATGTTGGTATTGGTAGTAACGTTTGTAACTCTTCTGCCCCATCTTACCAAAGAATCAATAGGAGAGTTCGGATCTACGGGACCTTGTGAATCAAAGTCTTCAATTTCAGTTGCAAAAAGATTATCATCATCATCTGCATTGCTGCTGAAAGCACTGTTCAAGGCAGTTGATTGAAGATACTCGTCATCAGTTTGCGCGGCAGACTGGGTTATGTCATTGTCACTGCAGGCGGAAAGATAAATTGATATTGCTGCGAAACAAAGAAAGATTGCTATTGTAAAAATTTTATGTATCGGTTTCATGATCTGTTTCCCTTCTGAAAATTTATTTGATTAATTTTTTAAATTCGTTTTCTTTGACAAAGTGAAATTTATAAAAGTTTAAGATGTTATTTAACTTTACATATTTAATTGTTTCCGATTCCGGTAAATTTGAACTTAAGATCTGAAAATCTACGTATAAAATACAAATTCATATAACTTTATTATGCTAAAAAAATTCATAATGCTCAAAAATTTATTATTCGCTTTAGCTTTTCTACTGATCTTTTCATCCAATGAACTTTATTCACAGTCTAAAATTATTTCTGACGGTAAGTATTCATATGAAGTTGTCGAAAACGATCCTTTAAAAGCAAGGATATATACGCTCGATAACGGACTAAAGGTATATCTGACGCAGAACAAAGATGAACCACGGATACAGACTTATATCGTAACTGCAACCGGCGGAAAAAATGATCCTCATGATGCTCAGGGGCTTTCACATTATCTCGAGCATATGGTGTTCAAAGGAACAGATAAATACGGGACAATGGATTATGATAAAGAGAAGCCGCTTATAGATGAGATCATCGCTCTCTATGAGGAAAGAAGAAAAACTACTGATCCGGAAGAAAGAAAAAATATTTATCATAAGATTGACAGCGTATCATTTCTTGCATCTGAATACGCGATCGCGAATGAATATGATAAAATGATCTCGGCTATAGGGGGAACGGGAAGCAATGCTTATACATCGGTGGAGCAGACAGTTTACGAGTGTGATATTCCGTCAAATCAGCTGGAGAAGTGGCTTACCATTGAAGCGGAAAGATTCCGGCACCCGGTGATGCGTTTATTTCACACTGAACTGGAAGCCGTGTACGAAGAAAAGAACCGCGGACTTGATAATGATAATTCAAAGGTGTTTGAAAAACTGATGGAAGGACTCTTTCAGAAACATCCTTATGGAACACAGACTACAATTGGAAGTGTCGATCAGCTACAGAATCCGTCCATTCAAAAAATAATTGACTACTATAATGAAAGATACGTTCCCAATAATATGGCGATCTGTCTTTCCGGAGATCTGGATTTTGATAATACAATAAAACTTATCGATGAAAAATTTTCCGTACTTACAAGAAAAAATGTTCCGGAGTTTGTGCCTCCGGTTGAAGATCCGATTACAGCTCCGATCGTGAAAACTGTTTACGGACCTTCGCAGGAATACGTGTTATTCGGGTACAGGGCAAACGGCGCGGACACTAAAGATGCAAATATACTTGTGATGCTTGAATACATTCTCAGCAATGGCAGTGCAGGACTGGTCGATCTTAATCTGAATCAGGATCAGAAAGTTATTAACGGCGGCGTTTCGACAAATATAGATAAGGATTACTCATACATTTATTTCAGAGGACAGCCGAGAGAAGGACAAAGTCTTGATGAGGTAAAGGATCTGTTGATGTCGCAGATCGAGCTTGTAAGGAAAGGTGAATTCCCTGACTGGCTGCTGCCGGCGATAATATCAAATTTCAGACTGGGTCAGCTTCAGCAATTTGAAAAGAACAGCAACAGGGCGGATGCATTTGTAAGCTCGTTCGCTCTGGGAATTCCATGGGACAGATACATTAATAACATTGAAATGCTGGCACAGATAACGAAGGAAGATGTTGTAAATTATGTAAAAGAAAACCTTAACAATAACTACGTTATAGTTTATAAAAAAACAGGTGAAGATACAACGATACAGAAGATCAACAAGCCTGAGATCCATCCGGTAAAAGTTAACAGCGATTCGAAATCTGAATTTGTCGAAACGATATTAAACGCTCCATCAGAAGACGTGCAACCGGTATTCATTGACTATAAACAGGATATTAAGGAATTAAAACTGAAGAATGGCATTCCATTATATTATCTGCAGAATACGGAAAATGAATTGTTCAGTCTTTACTATATTATAAACGCAGGGACAAATCAAAACAAGAAGCTTAGCCTTGCATTAGGATATCTGGAATATCTGGGTACTAAAAAGTATTCACCTGTAAAACTCAAAGAAGAATTTTATAAACTCGCGTGCTCATTTAATTCAGGAGTCACTGAAGATGAAGTGACAGTTTCACTTTCAGGTCTGAATGAAAACTTCGGAAGTTCGTCGGCATTGCTTGAAGAGCTTTTCTCTGATCCCGAAGCAAACAAGGAGGCATTGACAAATCTGATCGAGGATATAATAAAACAGAGAGAAGACGCGAAGCTTTCCAAGAGGACAATCTTATGGAGCGGTATGTTCAACTACGGTAAATATGGTAAAGACAATCCGTTTACTTATAGGTTGTCGGAAGAAGAATTAAAAAGTACAAAACCTGAAGAGCTTATAAATATAATCAAAGAACTTTTTTCATTCCATCAAAGAGTTTTATACTATGGTCCCGAGAGCAGTGAAAAAATAGTTTCATCTATAAACGATTATCACAAGACACCGTCGCAATTGAGAAGTCTTCCCGTTGTAAATAAATTTGTCGAAAGGGATATCAATGAGAATACAGTTTATGTCGTAAATTATGATATGCAGCAGGCGGAGATAGTTATGCTTTCAAAAGGAGCACCGTATGACCAGAACAATGAACCGATCATATCTCTATACAATGAATATTTCGGCGGCGGTATGGGTTCGATAGTATTTCAGGATCTCAGGGAATCAAAAGCCCTGGCCTATTCTACTTTTTCTTCATATCAGACACCTCGTGAAAAAGAGAAATCAAATTACATCATCGCCTACATTGGTTCGCAGGCGGATAAACTTCCGGAAGCAATGGCGGGCATGTCAGATCTTCTGAATAATATTCCAAGGACAGAGCCGGTGTTTAACAGTTCAAAAAATTCACTGCTTAAACAGATCCAGTCACAGAGGATCACTAAGGCAAATATTCTTTTTAATTATGAGCATTCGAAAAAGCTTGGCTTGGATCATGATATCAGAAAAGACATTTATAATGAGATACAAAAATACAGTATCGCTGATGTTCTGGAATTTCAGAAAAAGTATGTCAAGGATAAGAATTATGTGATACTTGTTTTGGGTGACGTTAAGAAGCTTGATATGAACACACTGGAAAAGTATGGCAAGGTAAAGATACTTTCTTTAAAGGATGTTTTCGGATATTAAAAGCTATAGGTCAGCTTTAATATTTTATCTTTTTTCAAGAGCCCTAAACGGATGTTGTCACTGACATCGAAATCATACAGCTGGGCATCAACATACGCATCGATCAGATTAACGACATATAAGATCACGGAGTATATGATAAAATTATCTCTCTGATCACGGTAAAATTCTCTCAGGGTCTGCAGCTGAAGATTGCCGGATGGGTTTTCCGGAGTCTGTGAATTGATATACTGTTCCTTATAATCAAGATAAGTATTGTTGTTCCGGATCCATTCATATACAAAATATCCTCCCAGTCCCGCGATCACAGGAATTTTCCAGTAAGACTCATTATAGAACTGTCCTGCTCCGGGCAGAATAGCGGAATATGTTACAGCCTTCCACGGACTCTTTTTCATTTTAAAAACAACTTTACCGTCGGATTTATTTTTAATTGTATCGGCGGGGTGGGTTAAGTCATCTGAGGCTTCAAAGCTGTTTAAAGTTTTCATGCTTAAATCCTTTTTCAATATTGACTGAGAAAAAGTCTGTCCTGAACAGAAAAAAAATACAAGCATTAAAATAAAAAAAGCACCGCTAAATATTTTAGCGGTGCTTAGAATAAGCTCTTTAAATTTATAGTTAAATTTCACATCTACTATTTGTCAGCAGGTACAGTGTTATTCGGCACTTCTTTATTCGGCTCTTTATTAATATTCTGCTGATCCGGATTTGTGTTATTGTTGTTTTGCTGCTGCTGATCTCCGGGCGGCTGATTATTTTCAATCGGCGGTGTTGTGTTAGGAGGCGGCATTTGCTGCTGCTGTCCGGCATTTTTCTGAATTATGCTTTCATCAACGGTACCTTTGTTGGTGATCAGTAAGTTTACTGCGATACATCCTACCATTATTATCGCTGCTAAAATTGTGGTTGCTCTTGTCAGAAGATCGGATGTTCTCCGGACTCCGAAAGCCATTGTAACACTTGAACCTCCAATTGGTCCTGCTAATCCGTTTCCTTTTGATGACTGCAACAATACAACTGTTATCAGCATTATGGAGCCAATAATTAATAAAAATATAAGTAAAGTAATCATGTACAAATTTACACTTATAAGGATAAAATTACAAGTCAGTGCCTGTACTTTTTCGATGAGCGGGCAGGCTAGAGTTATATTTTTTTTTCAAAGGAGAAACAATTCGATAGTTACGATTGATATTCCAATTTTAATTAAAAATTGAAATTGTTATTTTGAAATAAATGCAGATAGAGAAATTTTTGATCGGAAATGAATTCATTTCCTCGGATAATATTATTGAAATAAAAAACCCGTTCACGGGTGAAGTTGTAAAAAAAATTTACAAGTCTGATAAAAACCATATCGATGCCGCTTTAAACTACTTATCAAAAACATTCTTAAAATTCAAAGATTCTCCTACATATCTGAGATCTGATCTTCTTGAAAGAATTTCCAAAAAGATAAGTGAAAAAAGTGAAGAGCTTGCGAAGCTCATTACAGATGAGACTGGGAAGCCGGTAAAGTTTTCGAGGATTGAAGTTGACAGAGCAGTGTTAACATTTAAACTGGGCAGTGAGGAAGCAAAGCGAATAGAGGGAGAAGTACTCAGTCTGGATCTTCTTAAGGGTTCTGAAAACGTAATGGGAATTGTAAAACGATTCCCGCTCGGTATTATCTTAGCCATCACTCCCTGGAACTTCCCCATAAATTTAGTCGCTCATAAGATCTCTCCGGCACTGGCATCAGGAAATGTTGTCCTGCTAAAGCCCGCGTCGGCTTCAATGACCTGCGGAATTGAACTTGTAAAGATCATAAAGGAAAGCTGTGATGAGTTGAATATGGATTATTGTCCGGTGAATGTTGTGACCGCATCAGGAAGCGAGATAGAGCAATTTGTTTCTGATGACCGTGTGAAGCTGGTGAGCTTCACAGGAAGTTCATCAGTCGGATGGGAATTGAAGAAAAAAACCAACCGTCAGAAAATTTCCTTAGAGCTTGGCGGAAACGCCGGCGTAATAGTTGATGAAGATGCAGATCTTAAAAAAACCGCCGTCAAAATAACCATTGGCGGATTTGGACAGGCAGGTCAGAGCTGCATTTCAGTTCAGAGAGTTTTTGTTCATGAAAAGATCTATGATGAGTTTGAGAAAATATTATTGGGAGAAACTAAAAAAGTTAAAACCGGAGATCCCTATAAAGATGATACTGATGTAGCATCGATGATAACGGAAAAAGATGCCTCGAAAGTTGAAGCGTGGATCAATGACGCTGTTAAAGGTGGAGCTAATTTACTTACGGGCGGCAAAAGAAACGGAGCTGTGCTGACACCGACCATACTTTCGGTAACAAGCAGGGACATGGCCGTAAATTCAAACGAGGTATTCGCTCCATTGATCACATTGACAAAGTTCAGCGATTTCAGGAAAGCAGTTGACGAAGTAAATGATTCACTCTACGGACTGCAGGCCGGGGTCTTTACAAAAAATATTGAAAATGCATTTTATGCTTTCAGAAATCTTGAAGTGGGCGGAGTGATAATAAACAATGTATCCACTTACAGAATGGATTCAATGCCTTACGGAGGAGTGAAGGATTCAGGGAATGCAAGAGAAGGAGTAAAATACGCGATCGATGAGATGACGGAGAGAAGAGTGATGGTGGTTTCGTGAAGACGCGAGACGCTAGACGCTAGACGTTAGACGCTAGACGTTAGACGCTAGACGCTAGACGCTAGACGCTAGACGCTAGACGCGAGATGCCA
>JBDTLQ010000173.1:0-7024 GCA_039934715.1 Ignavibacteria bacterium
CCTGATATTTCTTCCGATGTGGATGAAGACACAGGTTTTACAAGAAGCGGGAAAGCTTACGGATGGACTTATGAAGAGCTGATACAGAATATAATTAAGTTTGCAGCGGACAGGTGGAACGTTAAGTGTTGAGTGCAGAGTCGGAGTGCAGAGTCGGGGTAAACTGAAGTTTTCAAGTGAAGTAATGATAAGGACATTAGAAGAAAAAGACCGTAAGGAGTTAGAGAATATTTTAGCTGACACTAATAACTTTAATGATGAAGAAATAAAGATCGCACTTGAGCTGATCGATATCTATATAAAGGATAAGGAACAGAATGACTACGAGATATTTGTTGATGAGGAAGAAGATCGTTTACGCGGGTATGTATGTATCGGTCCGAGACCATTGACCGAAGGGACTTACGATCTGTATTGGATTGCGGTGAATCCGAAAGTTCAGTCAAGGGGAGTCGGAAGCGCTCTGATCAGATACATCGAGGATCATTTAAAAGAAAAAAAAGGAAGACTGATCTTAATTGAAACAAGCGGCAAGGCATCTTATGAAAAGGAAAGGAAATTTTATGAAAAGAATTTGTACAATGTGTTAGTGAATATAAAAGATTTTTATAAAGAAGGTGATTCACTGGTAATATATGGAAAATACTTGTAATAGTAATTGAACACGGATGAGACGGATTGAACAGATTTACACAGATTTTTTGAATGTTGAGTATTTCAAACTGTATCAAAAAAAAAATTTAAAAAAAGGTCAACAAATTAAAATAATTATCAGTGATTATCAGTTTTATCTGTGTCATCTGTGTTCAATCAGATGTTTGCAATACAAATCCAAAAACTAAAAAAGGAGAGTAAATGGAACTCTGGCAGGAAATGATTAGAAACAGTGTAAGCACTGTAGATCATCTTGTAGAGAAATTCAGTATCGACAGGGAAGTAGCTACAAAGCTTGATGAATTTTTTCAGGCGCGCATCAATCCCTATTATCTTTCATTAATAAGATCACCGGGCGATCCCATATGGCTTCAATGTGTACCCGACATCGCTGAACTTGAAGACATCGATGCACCAGAAGACCCGCTCAATGAAGATGAGATGAGTCCTGTTCCGAATATCACACACCGTTATCCCGACAGGGCTTTATTTCTTGTAACGTCTCAGTGCGGATTGTACTGCAGGTTCTGTACAAGAAAAAGGAAGGTCGGTGACCAGAGTAAAATTTCCATGCGAACACTTGAGTCCGCTTTTAATTATCTGGAACAACATACGGAGATCAACGATGTGATATTGTCAGGAGGTGATCCGCTGATGCTCACCGATACGATGCTTGAAAAAATACTTATGCGTTTACGAACAATAAAACATATACAGGTGATCCGTCTGGGAACCAAAATGCCCTGCGTACTTCCGCAAAGGATCACGCCTCAGCTTTGTGAAATGCTGAAGAAGTATCATCCGATATATGTTAATACACATTTCAATCACCCGTGGGAAATTACTGAAGAAAGCAAGAAAGCAACAGGAATGCTAGCGGACGCCGGGATCCCGGTTGGCAATCAGTGCGTGCTCATGAAAGGTGTGAATGATAACGCTGATGTCATGAAGGAATTGATGAAAGGACTTCTTGCAATGAGAGTCAGACCATACTATATTTATCAAGCAGATATAACCAAAGGAGCTAATCATTTCAGAACACCTTTAAAGGTGGGAATGGAAATTATGGATAAACTTCGCGGACATATATCAGGACTAGCAGTTCCGCAGTTTGTTATTGATGCTCCGGGAGGAGGAGGAAAAATTCCCATGCTGCCTAATTATGTGATCTCACAGGATGAAGATAAGATCGTACTCAGAAATTATAAGTATAGTATTTATGAATATCCCGATGTAAGAGATGAATCGCAAACTACGGATGAAAGCATGTTCATGAGAAAATCGCCGAGAAGAAGAGCGGTGCAGACGAAGAAGAAGTTAAAAGTTAAAAGTTAAGTGAGTTGAGTGTGTTAAGTAAGGTGAGTAGGGTGTGTAAATAAGTGTTTTGATTTACGTTTGACGTCTGACGTTTGACAAAAAGAGCCTGTTGATTAATTTCGGCAGGCTTTTTTATATATAAACTTTTTTACAAAAAATGAAACCTTTCCTGTTGGTTACAGTCATAACCATTAACTAAAAGATACAAACAAAATGCTGGAATCAGTATTAATAATAGGAGTAACATTTATAATAACTTTCATACTGGCTTTAAAAAAATCACAACAATACAATAATTAAATTAAACAATAAGGAGAATTAAAATGAACCATGGATTAGAAGCATTGATACCAATGGTCGCAATAATATTTACTTTCGGTATACCGGGAGTCATAGTCTTCTGGTGGCTTTACACCAAACACAGAGAGAGAATGCGACTTATCGAAAAAGGTCTGACACCGGAAGAGGTCAAAGCATATTTTGCGGACGCTAATACAAAACCGAAGAATCCATACGCATCGCTTAAATGGGGATTACTTCTTACATTCCTGGGTATTGGAATATTTGTCGCTAATTTACTTGAGGGACTGTACGATGTTCAAGAGGGAGTGATGATGGGAATTATAGTTCTGTGCACCGGGCTCGGATTCCTGGTCTATTACGGGATCGTAAGCGCGAAGATCAAAAATCAGCAGTCGGATACTTCAAACATTAATTAAAATTATTAATAAGATGAAAAGCAAATTATTATTAGTCATACTAGGAATTATTATTCTGTCTGCAAACGGCTGCGGTCTTCTTTCAAAAAAATATACAAAGACAAAAACAGATGAGTTCAGGCTGAATAGTGCGGGAAAGAAAAAAATAAAGCTGGACAATGTTAACGGCACAATTACATTAACACACAACAGTGATTCAGGGGCGATCATGATAAAGGCAGTCAAAGAAATAAAGGTAAAGAAAAAATATCTCGATACGCCGTTTGATGAGATCGCGATCAGGATCGATACTTCAACAAGTGTAATAAGCATTGAAACAGAGATCGGCAAAAAAGGTGAGGACGATATATTTAAATTCAACATCGACCGTAACCAGCGTGTGAATTATGAGATACATGTGCCTTCAGGAATAGATCTGGAAGTGGATAATATTAACGGCAACCTGGTAGCCAATGATCTTAACAATGATCTGATGATAGATCTTGTCAACGGTCAAGTATCAGTTGAACATTATACCGGGCTTCTTGAATGTGAAATATCCAACGGGGCTTTTACAGGCAATATTGACTCAACCCGCGGAATGAATTTAAGCATCATCAACGGAAATATAACATTGTACCTGAATAATTACATGAACGCGAATGTAAGAGCTGAAACAAATAAGGGAAAGATCATTGAAGAGAATCTTGACTTCAGAGATGCTATAAGTGAAAAAAGATTGTTCAAGGGAAAGCTCGGAAAGAATGAGCCCAATGTTGACATAAAGGTTGAAACGGTTAACGGGAGAATAAGACTTTACGGACGTAAGGAAATATAAGAACCAATTTGCATTTAAAAAAGCTTTTTGGCAATTTACACTAACAATACACTGAAGAATGCCCGAGTCATACAACGATATCATTGAGAAGATAAAAAAAGGTGATACGTCTTCATTCAGAATAATTGCTGATGAGCTTAAAGATAAAGCTTTCTCACTTGTCATGAAAATTCTAAAGAACAAGGAAGAAGCCGAAGATGCTCTGCAGGAAGCATTCATGAAACTGTACAAGGCAATATCAGAGAATAAATTTGAAGAACGCTCAAAGCTTTCGACTTATTTTTATACTATAGTTTACAATACAGCTTTGGATAATTACAAGAAGCTAAAGTCTCACAGGTTCAGTATTGTTTCAATTGATGTGGATGATTCGAATTTTGAAGAAGGTGATGATCTTCTGAAGAAATATTACGAGAAGGATGCTGACAGGAATGTTTATGAAGAAAGACACGAGATAAACACAGAGAAAAAATTCACAGCCGGTGAGATCAAAGGGATCATAAACAACTATATAGGCTCGATCCCGGAACAATACTCGGTCATCCTGACAATGTTCTACATCAATGATCTCTCACACGAGGAAATATCAGACATACTGAAGCTTCCGATAGGAACGGTAAAGAACAGGATCTTCAGGGCAAAAGCGAAACTTAAGGAAATAATATTAAAAAAATATTCCGAAGAAGAAATTTTACAGTACGTATGAAAAAATTTAATTTTAAAATTAATAATTTTTATAGTATCTTTAACCAGATGAACAGCGAAGATAAAAATAAACATTTAGATTCATTTCTTGACAGCGAGCTTGGAGCTTCTTTACAATCCTATACTCCTTCCGACTTTACGCTAGAACTGATGAAAAGAGTGGAGCTTGAAAAAGAATTTACAAAACAGGATGTTAAAGCTTACAGGATAGCGAAGTATTTCATCGGCGGCTTTGTCTTTTTGCTGTCGGCTCTGATAGTAATGTTCGCGGTCCTTGTAAACGCCGGCGGTGAAAGAGAAGATGTGAGTTTCTTTAACGGCATCGTTGACAGGTTCTCGGATATTATAGAATCAGTAAGTTTCTTTATTACAGAAAATCTCGGCTTTGCCTTTGATTTTCAGACGGGGATCATCCTGCTTCTTGTAATGGTGTTTGTATTTATTTTTTCCTTTGCGGACAAGGTTATTTTCAGAAAAGGATATAAGTGATCACTTACTTCTCAAATTAATTTTCATTCCGTTAAAACTTCACACCGGCAAGAAACTCAAAGACATTATTTTTAATATTCGAGCTTGATGTATTCCAGTTTTCTACTCCTAAACCAAATTCAGGTCTTTCATATGAAACGGAAAGATCTGCATTGTATCTTGCCTCCAGTAAAACGCTCAGCTTTGAAAATCTAAATTCCGCTCCTGCTCCTGCCTTTATTCCGAATGTGTTCGTTTTAAAATTTAATATAAAGAACTCAAGATCACCTAAATTATAATTATTATTCTCCGTCTTTATTGAAGATAAGTGCTCACCCGTCAATATTCCAAATGAAGGTCCTGCAATTATATATGGAGTGACTGTCCCCGCATGGATTTTTAATTTTGCCAGAACCGAAATGTCAATGTAACTGAGAGTGGCGTTTACCTGTCCAACTTCATAATAGAAAGGATCTTCTTGTTCATAAATCTCATATGTAGTTTCAAATCCTTTCTGTGTATATCCCGCTTCTGCAGAAACAGAAAAAATTTTAACAGCAGCATACTCCGCAAAAGCATATAAATTAAATCCTGTCTTCGTTTTTGTCTCTCTGTATTTTGTTCCGGAGATATCGGACAAATTCAAACCGCCTTTTATTCCATAGCTGATAACCTGAGCTGTTGAAGTTTTGACCGTAATTAACATTAATAAAAATATGAGTATCAGAAAAGACAACGTCTTTGATTTCATTTTAATTTAGATAGGTTAATTAATTTGTACTTCCTTTAATTTTTTATTTGGCAAAACATTTTTTTTAAAACTTTACGCCCAATAAAAATTCAAACACTCTATTCTTCACTTTTATATTATCCTTTTCATATGAAGTTGTAATATCGGGATTGTACCTTCCTTCAGCAAGTATTGATATCACAGGCAGCCCGATCTCAACACCAAGCCCGAATTTGAACCCGAACGAAGTTGATTTGAAATCTTCTAAAAATTGTTCACGCTCGGGAAAGTTGATTGGTTCCGTTCCTGATGAAGATACACTGCTGCCAACCTTGAATCCCAGTGAGGGTCCGGCCAGCAAATATGGAAACACAATGATTCCCGGGATCTTTACTTTTCCCAGAATTGATATATCAATATAGTTTAGCTTGTTATGAAATTCTTCTCTTCCGGTTTCCACTCCGAATTTGTTTGTGATTATCATATCTTCATCATATCCTTTTTGTGTATATCCCGCTTCTCCTGATAATGTTAACACCAGCAAATTAATGATATCCTTTGATACATAAAAATTGAACCCCGATTTATTTTTTGTTTCGTAAGGGTAATCTCCGGAAATATCCGAAAGATTATAACCTCCTTTGACAGAGATATTTAATAGCTGCGCATTTGAATTGCCAAAAGTAAATATGATCACAGCAAGAGTGATAATTATTGAAATTAAATTTTTACTTTTCATGATCTCCCTTCAGTTTATGTTTTTAAATTACTCAGTATTGTAAAAAACCTTTATTTATATCCTTTATCTTTCTTCCGGTCCTTCTGAACACTCCAATCCCTTCCCTGCTTCCGCCGTCATTTGTATTTCCTTCTATCGTTGTCAGAAATCCTCCGTTCACTTTTTCGACAATGCCTGTATGACCGAGACCGCCGCCGTATGACATTATAAAAACCTGCCCTGGCTTCACAAGTGAAGGATCCTCAAAAGCATTCTGCCAAGTAATTTTTTTCGCGGATGAATTATTCCAGTGACTTAAAACTCCAGCAGTCTTGTAAACAGGATTTTTCTTTCCGGATTTTTTACATGCTTCATTGTAACACCAGTAAACAAATGCAGCACACCATGAACAACCCGGACCAAGACCAACACATTCAAGATACCCATCAACCTCCGGGCCAGAGTTGGTTCCAACCGGTTCTTCCATAACGCCTATTTCACCGGCAGCGATCGCAAGAACATTTTTTATAATTTCAGATTTTGGCGGTTCGGAAACAGGAACCTTTCCTTCTCCGAACAATATCGCCCAGCTCAGAGGACCGATCTTTCCGTCAACTACAAGCGGGTTCCCGTTCTGATCGGGAAAACGTGACTGAAATACCTTTACCGCGTTATAGGTATTATTGCCGAAGTCACCGTCAACTTCTAATGTACCGCAGCCATTTTCATTCAGCATTTTTTGAACCGCCTTCACAACTTTGGGGTCTTTATCTCCTTTTTTAATGACTCTTCCGGGATAATTCATTTTAATATTATTTATTTTTTTAAAATGATACGACGCAGTAAAATAATTAAATCAAATTTTAATATCAATCTCGCCGCCGAAATCTCTGGAA
>JBDTLQ010000174.1:0-7021 GCA_039934715.1 Ignavibacteria bacterium
TTCAATGAGTGACTCTATCTGGAAAGTATTCTGATAACTGTAAATGAAGTTGGTGGCTATCGCAAGGAACAATGTCGCGACAAACAACAGGCTGACCGAAATGACTTTTACCTCGAACAATAACTGTGCATAACAAAACGTAATTGCAAGAAGAGGAATAACTCCAAATCCCACGCCTATGAATCTGTTGATCGCAAGCTTGTCAATAATATCTTTAGCGAACCTTACAAATAATTTATTCTTGATCTTTCTGCCGTATGCATTGAAGATCACTGAGAAGCCTGTTCCGCCCAGCAGCATACCGAAGAAAGGCATAAATATCAGCATCGACAACACTAAAATTACTTTTAATAAATTAAGATGTTGTGTCGTTGCGGGTATTACTAAATTATCTAAAAAATCCATTTATAAAAATTTGTATTAATTAATCCAAAAAAAGTTTAACAAGCTTATCCAGTGACAATGAAGTTATGATTAAAAGTGTGAATATATTTATGCTGATGAACATGTTCCTGATGGTTCCTGTCTCTCCGGTTGATCTTACAAATTTTAACGACCTCATGAACAGCCATCCGCAAAGCAGTATGAGAAATATATTTGAAGGATAGTAATTCAGAATTCCGAAAAAATTAAATGATAAAGCAATTACGATTGTCAGAAGTATCCAGAAAAAAGTAATGTTCATCAATTGCCTTTTGGAAAAAACATTTGTAAGAGTCGGAAAGCCGCCTTTATCATAATCTTTTCCGTAAACAAGCAACAAAACCCAGAAATGCGGGATCTGCCAGACAAAAAAGAATGAAGCAATTAAAATTATTTTTGAATCGAATATATCACCGCCTGCAGCAGCCCATCCTGCGACCGGCGGCAAAGCGCCTACCAGTGATCCCGGAATGATCGCAAGAGAAAAAACTTTTTTAAGCGGAGTATAAACTGCATTGTACCAGAAGAAAGTAAGAAGCCCGATACCCAGTGTAAGTAAATTTGATTTCAGCAGCAGCGTTATACAACCCGCAGCTAAAAAGAATAAAGAGATCATCAGAACAGTATTTGAAGAGACAGCCCCTGAAGGGATTGGACGGTTCATAGTGCGGTCCATCAGCTTGTCTGTTCTTCTTTCCTGATAATGATTAAGCGCTGCTGCTCCGCAAGCGAGAAAAAATATTCCGGCTACGGGATAAAGAGAAAATGTACTAAGATTTTGCGAAGCAAGTATGTATCCCAGTGAAGTCGTAAACGCCACGAGAACAGTGATCCTTATCTTTGTAACTTCGCTTACGATCTTCAACCAGCTCAGTAAACGGGAGCTTTGATTTTCCTCTAAGCTTAATTCCTTTTTATTTGTAGTCGCGGTCTGGATGATCTGTTATTATTTTAAACTTATTTTTTTAATGAATCCGGTTTTTTCATATCCGGTGCAGGTGGAGTTTTCTTAGTTGTATCAACTTTTGTATTTGCTCCCGAACCAGCAGAATCCGTTTTTGCAACTGTTGAATCAGTTTTTACACTACTGGTTTTCATAGTATCAATATTCGTTGTCGGTATTTCCTTCTTAGTGGTATCCGGAGGAAAATAATTTTTCCAGACAAGAAATTGCTCTTCCGGCATGATCACAACCGCAGCATACATGTAAGAGTGATTAAGTCCGCAGTATTCCGCGCAGGCTGCATAGAAATTTCCTGTCTCGGTTGTTCTGATCCAGTAATAATTTGTTCTTCCCGGGATAGCATCTTCCTTGCATCTGAATGCCGGAAGAAAAAAGCTGTGGTTCACATCCTGGGATCTTATATCAAACTTGATGTCCTTGTCGACAGGTAAAAAAAGTGTATCTGATTTTTTCTTGTTGTCATATTCAAAACTCCATTTCCACATCTGTCCTGTAACATTAACTACCATCGCGTCTTTTGGAACATCCCTCATATTCCTGAACCCGCTCCAGCTCACAAAGAACATTACTAATACAAGTATGATCGGTATCACGGTCCAGACTATTTCTATGGTTGTATTACCTTCAATATCAGAAGGTACAGGATTTCTTTTCTTGCTGTATCTGTAAACAAAGTACAGCATTGCACCGGTGATAATTAATAGTAATACTATTGAGATGCCTGTTATGATCCAGAAAGTAAGATCGACTTCATGTACTATACTTGGTCTCATTTTTAATATCGGTTAATATCTGAAAGTTAAATCAAAAAATGTTAAAACAAACATTGTAATAAATACAACAATGCAGACACCAAGACATAACTTTATTATCTTACTGTCAAACTTCACGTGCATAAAAAAATTAACAACGAACATTGATTTCACTAGAGCAATGATCAGTGCAACAGATAATGCGAGACTTCCGAGATTTATACCTGCAACTGCCACTGTAATGGAGGTCAAACCGATCAACCCTATCCACACGGCAATGTTTACTCCGTAACTGGGATGATGAGCGTGTGCTATCATTCCCTCTTCCGGACCGTGATGCTCGTTAACCGGATGCTCGCCTTCGTGATGTTCGTTATTTTCCATGACTTTTTTCTTAAAATTTTATTTTCTAATGTATAAGATACAGCAATGGGAACAGAAATATCCAGATTATATCAACGATGTGCCAGTACAGACCCGCGTTCTCGAGCTTCTGGAAATTTGTGCTGGTGATAACTTTCTTTTTCATGCGATACATAACGATACCGATGAATGCCAAACCGATGATAATGTGAAGACCGTGAAGACCGGTCATAACATAATACAGACCGAAGTACATCACTTCACCTTCACTCATTTCCTGCAGTTTGGGACCCTTCGGGTAAATGCCGTGATGAAATTTCGCGCCCCACTCAAAATATTTATTTACCAAAAAGATAATTCCGCAAAAAACAGTACACCATAAAAAGAACAAGCTCAGCTTTAGTTTATTTTTTTGCAGCGCTACAATTCCTAATACTACCGTAAGACTGCTGGTCAGAAGAACGATCGTGTTTACAGCTCCCATCAGTACGTCAAGCTCCGATGCTGCTGCCGCGAATCCTTCCGGGTATTTAAATCTGTATCCGGCGTAAAGTAAAAATAGACCTCCGAACAAAAGTATCTCGGTCAGAAGGAACAGCCACAATCCCATCTTCGAACCGAAGTCGTCCCTGTGAACATGAACTTCATGAATCTCTTCCGCTGCCGAGTCAGTGTTATTATTCATTGTTTTTATTTTGCTCCTCTCCGTGTATGTGGTGATGGTCGTAAGGACCGGTTGTTACAACCGGTATCTCATCAAAGTTTTCCAGAGGCGGAGGTGATGCTACTGACCACTCCAATGTTGTGCCTCCCCATGGATTATCCGTTGCTTTCTTACCATTTTTTAATCCGCTTAATAAATTGTAAAACATGATCAGTATTCCGGATACAAGTATCCATGATCCAACTGTCGAAATTATATGATAGACCTGAAACTCAGGCAGATAGTCATAATATCTTCTCGGCATTCCCATGTATCCCATTATGAACATCGGAAAATAAAGCGTGTTAAATCCAATGGCGATCCAGTAAGCGGCGACCTTTGCCATCTTCTCATTGTACATCTTTCCGAACATCTTCGGAAACCAGTAATGAAGCGACGCGAAGAAAATTAAACCCATGCCTCCAAACATCACATAATGAAAGTGAGCAACTACGAAGTAAGTATCGGTAAGATGCAGATCCGTATTCAATGCTCCAAGTACAAGCCCTGTTAAACCGCCGATCGAGAATATGAATATGAAAAGCAAAACAAAAAGCATTGGAGCTGTAATTGTAATCGAACCTTTATAGAGAGTAGCTACCCAGTTGAAAATTTTTATCCCTGACGGCAAAGCTACCATAAATGTCAGCAAAGAAAAAATTACTCTTGATGTATCGCTGATGCCGCTTGAGAACATATGGTGTCCCCATACAAGGTAACCTACAAGCGCGATACCCAGACTCGAGATAGCGATCGGTACATAACCGAATATCGGCTTCTTTGCAAAAGTGGGAATGATCTCCGAGACAACACCCATCGCGGGAAGTATCATGATGTAAACCGCCGGATGTGAATAGATCCAGAACATATGCTGATAGAGAAGCGGATCACCTCCGAGTGTCGGATCAAATATTCCGATACCGAAAGCTCTTTCAAGAATTATAAGTACTAAAGTTATCCCGATCACCGGTGTCGCTAAAACCTGTATCCATGAAGTCGCATAAAGCGCCCAGACGAACAGCGGCATTCTAAACCATGTCATTCCGGGGCATCTCAACCTGTGAATCGTTGTGATAAAGTTAAGTCCTGTCAGGATCGTCGCGAATCCAAGTACGAATGCCGCGAAGACCGACAATGAAACATTTGTTGTTGTCCTGATACTGTAAGGTACATAAAATGTCCAGCCTGTATCCATTATTCCGCCGCCTGTGAAAAGAGATAAGACCGCAAGTCCTCCTCCGATAATATACAAATACCACGACAGTAAATTCAGACGCGGGAACTGAACATCCTTTGCTCCGATCTGAAGTGGCAGCATAAAATTACCAAAGATAGCGGGTATGCTCGGGATGACAAACAGGAACACCATTATGACACCATGCAGAGTAAAAAGAGAATTATATGTCTGAGCTTTCATGAATGTTTCACCGGGTGTGAGCATTTCCAATCGCATTAAAACGCCGAGTGTCATCGCAACCAAAAAGAAAAATGTGATCGAACACAAATACAGTATCCCGATACGCTTATGATCAGTAGTAAGAAGCCAGGACAGTATTCCCTTATACTTTCCTTTTACCTTATAAAAATCAACTTCAGCTGTCCGTCCCGGAACAGCTATAGTTCCGTTAGCCATAATATTATTTACCTATTTAATTTTTTTTTCCTTTTCAAAGTCAAAACCCCGATGAATATACCGAGCAATAATAAAACACTTCCTCCGGCAATTCTTGTAATATTCAGAACATATTTTCTTCCTTCGGGATCAAAGCTGAAACAAAGCTTCATCAGCTTGTTAATAGTCGGAACAGACTTTCCTTCCGCCGCTTCAATGACCGCCATCTTAAGATCAAACGGAAGATAGTCAGTACCGTAGAGATACCTTACAATTTTTCCTTCAGGGGAGACCATCATTATAGCAGCACCGTGCATAAAGTCGTTTCCCTGTCTTTGAAATTTAAATCCAAGTGCGTCAGCGATCCTTTTTATGTTGGCGCTGTCACCTGTGAGAAATCTCCATGATTCCTGAGGAATTTTTTTGTCAAGACCTGCGAGATAACTTTCTTTTTTTCCCGCAGCTAATTTGTAATCTTCAGACTGATCAAAGCTTATCGTAATTAAGTTGTAATCCTTTGAGGGCTCAAGTTCTGTCTTGTCTACAACTGTCATAACTCCGTTCAATAACGGACTGCATATGCCGGGACATCTGAAATAAACCAGTGAGAACAATGTCGGTTTTGTAATTAAGCTTTTAACATCGACAGGCTTTCCATTCTCATCATTGAGTATTATCCCGGATGGAATTATCCCGTCAAGATTTTCAACTATTCCAACCTCGGGCTGAGGCGGAGTGTTTTCATCCTGAGCGGTCAGAAAGTTTGTCTGCAGCAGCAATGCCGCAATTACAAATATTTTAAATGAAATATTTTTCATGAGAGTTAACATAATCACACTTTATTTTCAGCAAAAAGATTTTTTAGATACTGGTAAACCAAATTTAATTTCTCGCGGCTTAACTGGTAAACTGAAGCTTTGAATCCTTCGTCGAGAGGATCGGTTTCAAGAAAGTCAACAAAGACATCAGGACTTTCATTCCATTTCATATCATTCGCTAAAGAATTCAGAGCTCTGTTCCTGTCAAAAACGATCTCCTTAAATATTAACGCAGCCGGATCATTTCTGTAAACATCGACTTCAAGTTTTGAAGCGATATTGTTGAGTTCATTTTTCAAAGTATCATAGTTCAGGACAACAAGTTCCATTGCAACCGGAAGAGGTATTTCATTTGGCAGCTTGCCGCCCTCAGATAATTTATAAGTATCATCAAGCTTTGCAATATCTTCAGGATTATCTTTCGGATAAGTCGGATTAAATGTATGGATGTATTGAATTATAGATAATCTTTCTTCAGGAGGTATAATTGAAAAGCTTGCCATTCCCGTATTTGGAATTCCTTCCTGAAGCGTAACATACATGTTAGATATCTTCGGTCCGTTTTTCCACGGCTGAGGATTTACAAAATTTCGCGGCGGCGGATTTAATGTTGCCCCTGCGGGTCCGTTCCCCTGTCCGGTTTCACCGTGACAGCTTGCGCAATTGGTCAGGAATAATTCTTTTCCGTGCGCGATAATTTCGGGAGACATCGTAGTGAATTTGATCAGGTCTACCGGAGGGGTTGTTGGTCCGCGCTTTACCACTCCAACAACTCTCATATTCGAATCCGCTGCGAGTAATCCTGGTGAAGAAAATATTCTATTATAATCCAGTGTGTGAACATACTTTGCGCCAAGGTAAATCAAAAATATAAGGAGGAACATATACAGGACACCGTAGAACTTTTCAAGGTCTCTGAACAGATCGAATACATTAAATCTTTTTTTATTTGGATTATGCGCCATATCTGAAATTAATTTAAATGGAAGTTTAATCCGGCTTCCAGTTTCGGATCACCCACAGGCATCAGGTTGGTCCTCTCAGCTCTGAACTTGAACACAGTTACAAGCAATCCGACTGCAAACATCAAAGCTCCGAGTTCGCTCCATCCGAATATAAAACCTTCAGTGAAATACGTAGGCATTATCAGCCAGTAAAGATCGTAAGCGTGCGCAAGCAGCATCCACACTGACATTACCAAAAGTAATTTCGGACTTACCTTCGCTCTTCTTGGCAATAATATCAGGAATGGAATGACGAAATGAATGAATACCAGACCCAATGAAATATAAGTCCAGCTTCCTTTCATTCTCATTATGAACCAGAATGTTTCTTCAGGTAAATCCGCGTACCATATCAGCATGTATTGTGAAAATCCTATGTATG
>JBDTLQ010000175.1:0-6990 GCA_039934715.1 Ignavibacteria bacterium
AAAAAATTGTTCCGAAGGTATTGCTCCGGAAAAAATTGAAAGTTTAAAGCTGTAAGTAAGTTGGGTAAAATTCCGGTACCGTATTATATCGTAACTCTGCCTTCGAGTGCTTTTGCGAGTGTCACTTCATCTGCAAATTCAAGATCTGATCCGATCGGGATTCCTCTGGCTATCCGTGTGATCTTGATCTCCAGAGGTTTTATAAGTTTGGATAAATACAGAATGGTAGTCTCGCCTTCCACTGTCGGGTTAAGCGCGAGTATCAATTCTTCGACAGCGCTGCCGTTATTCTTACCAAGTCTGACAAGCAGCTCTCTTATCCTGATGTCATTCGGTCCGATGCCATCGAGCGGCGAGATTATGCCGTGAAGGACATGATACTTGCCCCTGAATTCATTTGTCTTCTCAATTGCAAATACATCCTGCGGCTCTTCGACAACACAGATCACATCATCGCTTCTTTTACCAGAGTCACATATCCTGCATACTTCTCCTTCTGTGATATTACAACAGACATTACAAAACCGGATCTTTTCTTTTGTCTCTATCAATGCCCTCGAAAACTTTTCTACTTCCTCAATGGGCTGACGGGTTATGTACATAGCAAGACGCTGTGCTGTCTTACGTCCTATCTGAGGTAATTTCGAGAACTCATCTATAAGATTTTCAAGTGCGTCGGATGTGTTAAGCATCGGAAATTAATTTTTTAAAATTTCGGTAAATTTAATCCGGGAATATTCGGCATCATTCCTGAAGTAGCTTTAGACATCTCATCATTTGCCATCTTCTGAGCGCTCTCAATGACCTTATTTACTGCAGCTATCAGAAGATCCTCCAGCATCTGCGGATCTTCCGGATTAATTATTTCTTTTTCAATTTCAATTTTGGTAATTACATTTTTACCATTGGCTGTAGCTTTAACCATTCCTCCGCCCGACTCTTCCGTGACAAATTTATTTTCAAGTTCTGCCTGGATCTGATCAACTTTATCCTGCATCTTTTTTACCTGCTTTAACATTCCCTGCATTTGCCCTGGATTCATTTTATTTTCTCCTTATGTTTTTTAATTTTTGTAAGTTTTTTGTGACAATGTAATTTTAAATTTGGAATAAAGTATTATCATTAATTTTTATATTCTCATTACTGAAATAAGGTTCACCGAATTCAACTCCGATCTTAAAACCAAAATGTCTTGCACGCGCTTCAATTTCCCTGTCAAATAATTTTGTACTAATAAACGTTTCAGGTCCTTCACTTCCGGGTTTGTAAAATTGTGATCCATAACATTTCAAAACTTCAAGTTTATTCTTGAATTCACTGCTTATATCATAAATGAAACTTACCGGAATATCATACGCGTTTCTGTAGTAATATATCTTAGCAGGTCTGTAGCCTTTCAGACTGCCCGTCTTAATTTTTTCAAGCCCGCTGTAAAAAAAAGATTCACGAATGAGATTACCGGCGTTGATATGATCAGGATGTCTGTCGTGAGGGTACGGAGCAAAAATAATTTCCGGCTTCATTTGTCTTAAGACTGTAATGATCTTGTTTCTGTTAATTATATTTATTTCAATGTTAGCATCATCTATGCCTAAATTCTCCCGGAAAGAAAGTCTCATCAGTGCTGATGCGGCATCAGTTTCCTTTTTCCGGGAAACCGGATTTCCGCGTGAGCTGAGTTCTCCTCTTGTAAGATCAACTATACCTGCACTTTTACCTGAATGTACCAAGCTGAGGACTGTTCCACCGCAGTTTAATTCCACATCATCGGGATGAGCTCCGAAAAAAAGAACGTCAATGTTATCAATATTTACTTTATTTTTTCTGATGATACAAATATACTTAATATGTAATTGGAATTAAATATTAATTTGCAAGGGATGATTGCGGCATATGTATTTAAGCGAGTCCCGTGGATAATTAACTGTATTCGAATCTTGAAATTTAATGGTTAATGTTCTATTTTGTTACATAGCCACAATTATATAATCTGAAACGTTAAAAAATTATAATGAGATTTATAATTAATTTTAATATTTTACATTGTATAAAAAATAAATCACAATAATAATTTAAACAATCAAAAAGAAAGGTAATTTTATGAAAAGGAATTTTTCGATTACGGTCGTTGCAATATCTCTGGCAATCGTTTCTATTTTGGGTTTTACTTCGAATGACCCCATTCAACGAGATCCCAATGCGGTAAGCAGGATCATGCCGAGCATTACAAGGGGTCCCGCTTTAAATAACCCTATCAGTACTTTAAATGAATCATTTGAAGGAACAACATTTCCACCTGCAGGGTGGGTAAGAGTAAGTCTTTTCGGAAATGAAGGCTGGAACAGACAGCTTGCAGGAACAACTCCACTTCCGGGATGGACAGGCGCAGGTGGAATCACCGCTCCTACAGGCGGCGGCATTGCATCCGCATATGTAACATATGGTATGGTAGGCGTTTCAAATAACGAATGGCTTATCACTCCGCAAATTACGAATGTACAGCCGGGCGATTCATTAAAATTCTGGCTGAGATACATTGTTCCGGGATTTGCTGATTCTATCTCGGTTAAAATTTCCACAACAGCACAAACACCTGCAGCTATGACAATTCCTCTTCTTAACAGAAGACTTAGCGGACCTGCAGATACAGGCTGGGTTCAATATGGATACAATATCGGAGCGGTAGTACCGGCAGGCTCAAATATCTATATCGGTTTCCAGGAGCATATACTTGATAATTTTAATGACGGATCCGCTATATCACTGGATCTTGTTTCAGTATCAGGCGGTGTCGCACCTCCTGCATGTAATTATTCATGGTCAGCACAAACTTCAGGAACAACTAGTCAGCTATATTCAGTATCAGCAGTGTCAAATCTGATCGGATGGGCAGCTGGTGACGCAGGAACAGTTAGAAGAACTACTGACGGTGGTTCAACTTGGGGAAATGGGAATCCAAACCCAGGCGTAATCAACGGAATCATTTACAATATTTTTGCGTGGACCGCGAATGATGCAATCTGTACAACTTCTCCGGCAGGAACAAGGATCTACAAAACTACCAACGGCGGAACAAACTGGACAGAAACATATACTAATGCAGCAGGTGCTGCATTCATTAACGGATTATGGATGATCTCACCAACCGAAGGTTATGCAACCGGCGATCCTGTTTCAGGAGTTTGGGAATTTTTGAAAACTACCGACGGAGGTTCAAGCTGGGCTCAGGTTCCTTCTGCTCCTGCTTCTTCAGGAGACGCGGGATGGAACAATGCATTCCAGATCATTGGAACTAACATATGGTGGGGATCAAACGGTACCAAAGTTTATCACTCAACAAATTTAGGATTAAACTGGACAACCGGTGCAACCACAGGAACAGTAAGTACATATGCAGTTCATTATAACTCAGCTACAAACGGTCTTGCAGTAGGTACAACAGTTGTTAAATCTACAGACGGAGGGACAACTTATACAGCAGCATCTCCCTACGGAACTGCCGGAAACATGAACGGACTTGATGGAAACGGAACAGATTGGTGGGGAATAAGAACTGATGCAAGTATCTACAGAACAACCAATCAGGGCGCTAACTGGACCACTGCTTATACACAAACCGGAGCAGTTTGGGCGGATATCAATTTTGCTGTCACAGCGGGTTGTCCTCAAGGCTGGGCTGTCGGCGCAGGTGGTGTTATTGGAAAGATGGTTAACACAACCGGTATCTCTAATGTTGGAACAGAAGTTCCAAATGATTATCTTTTAAAACAAAACTTCCCGAACCCGTTCAATCCGACAACAAACATAAACTTCTCAATTCCTAAATCAGGATTTGTTACATTGAAAATTTATGATGTAGTTGGAAAAGAAGTCGCTACACTTGTCAACGAAGTTAAAGGAGCCGGCAGTTATATCGTAGGCTTTAACGCTTCCTCATTACCAAGTGGTGCATATTTCTACAGAATTGAATCCAATAGCTTTGTTGATACAAAGAAGATGTTATTGATCAAATAATATTTATAGTTCTTATCTTTAATACCATTAACCCTCCGGTGATCTTTACCGGAGGGTTTTTTTATTTCTGTATAAAACTTTTTATTAAAATTGTATTTTATGTTTTTACTTAACATTTACCAATGACATTCATGCAAAAACTTACCCTGCAAAATTTAATTGATAAAGACCTTATCCGCGGAAAAAGGATATTAGTACGCGCCGACTTTAATGTTCCGCTTGATGAACACGGAAATGTTTCGGATGATAAAAGAATTCTAGAATCTCTTCCTACCATTAAAGCTATAATAAAGAACGGGGGGAAGTGTATTTTAATGAGCCATCTAGGAAGACCTAAAGGGGAGAAGAATAAGAAATATTCTCTTTCTGTTGTCGCCGAATATCTGTCCAACGTTCTCGATAAACCTGTACTCTTTTCAGATGACTGTATCAGCGAAGATAATGTTAATGTTATTGATGCAATGAAGGAAGGTGATGTGCTGCTGCTTGAGAACCTGAGATTTTATAAAGAAGAAGAAAAAAATGATCCCGGTTTTGCAAAGAAGCTTGCTGCATACGGAGATATTTATGTGAATGATGCTTTCGGAACTGCCCACAGGGCACACGCTTCCACTGAAGGAGTTACTCATTACATAAAGCTCAATGCAGCAGGATACCTGATGGAGAAAGAATTGAAATTCCTGAGTGAAGCTATCACGGATCCCAAAATACCTTTATGCGCGATCATCGGAGGTTCCAAGATCTCCGGTAAGATCGATGTTCTTGAAAACCTGCTGAGCCTGGCTGATACAATATTGATAGGGGGAGGCATGATGTTTACTTTTTATAAAGCACTCGGATATAATATAGGCAAGTCAATTCTGGAAGCGGATAAAGTAGATCTGGCAAAAGAGATACTTAAGAAAGCGAAGAACTCAAAAGCAAAACTTATTTTACCGGAAGATGTTCTGATGGCTGATAAAGTTGATAAGGACGCTCACACAAAGGAAATGTTCTCAGACAGAATTACTACAGACTTCAATGACTGGGTCGGTGTGGATATCGGACCAAAGACAATTCATATTTATAAAGAAGAGATACTCCGATCTAAAACTGTGATATGGAACGGACCGATGGGAATTTTTGAAATCGATATTTTTGCTACCGGCACATTTGAGATAGCGAAGGCACTCGCTGAAGCTACCACAAAAGGAGCAGTTACAATTATCGGCGGAGGTGATTCTGCAAGCGCGATAGCAAAAGCAAAACTTCAGGATAAGGTGACACATGTTTCAACCGGGGGAGGTGCATCTCTTGAATTTCTTGAAGGGAAAAAACTACCGGGAGTTGAAGCTCTTTCAGTTAAAAGTTAAAAGTTAAAAGTTACTCAATACTCAATACTAAATACTCAATACTAAATACTCACTTATCAATGATCGCTGCCATGAATTCGCCTTCGCAGGCAAGCTCTCCGCCTATATAATCTTTATAAGCTTTACCACCTATCTTGCAGATGCCTCTCTTGTAAGAAAGTAAGAACATTTCAAATACAAGCTGATCTCCGGGTATCACAGGTTTTCTGAATTTTACTTTTTCTATCGAGGCAAAATATGCCATCTTCTTATTTGGTTCCTCTAGTGTATTAAGCAATAATATGAATCCGCATTGAGCCATTGCCTCAACAATCAGAACGCCGGGCATAACTCTTTTATTTGGAAAGTGTCCGTTGAAGAATGGTTCATTGTAAGTCACATTTTTTATTCCTACAATTCTTTTGTTCTCTTCCATTTCAATTATTCTGTCAACGAGAAGGAAAGGATATCTGTGAGGCATGATCTCCAGAATTGCTTCGATGTCGAATACACAATTCTTTGATTTCATTACCTGAAATTGTTTCTGTATCTTTTTCTGAAGATAAAGCTTTCTCAGCATTTTCGTAAACTCCACATTCGATTTATGTCCCGGTCTGGCTGCGAGTATCTGCCCTTTTACAGGAGCACCTATCAATGCAAGGTCCCCTATCAGATCAAGAAGCTTATGCCGTGCAGGTTCATTCTTATACCTTAGCTTTTTATTATTAAGGATCCCGTTGTCTCCTAATATAATGCTTTCTTCAATTCCTAATTTCTTTTTCATCGCATCAAGCTCTTCACCCGTCGCTTCTTTATCAACTATCACTATAGCGTTATTAAGATCGCCTCCTTTTATTAATCCCTGAGAGCGAAGGTATTCAACCTCGCTGAGAAAGCAAAATGTACGTGATGGAGCAAACTCTTTTTCAAATTCATTTTTTAAATTGAACAAACCTGTATGCTGAACACCAAGCGCGGGGTTATTGTAATCGATCATCACCGAAATTCTGAAGTCATCTTTTAAAGGAAGCGCGACAATATCCACACTGTTCTTTTCATCCTGATAGTGAACTGTATCTTCAATTATAAGATAGTCACGTTTTGCTTCCTGTTCCACTATACCCGCTCTTTTAAGTGTGTCAACATAATCCTTTGCGCTCCCGTCCATTATCGGCGGCTCGTTCGAGTCAAGCTCGACAATTATGTTATCAATCTCACATCCCATAATGCTCGCCAGAACATGTTCGACCGTATGAACTTCAGCCCCGTTCTTCGCGATAGTAGTTCCTCTCGAAATGTCGATCACATGATCAATGTCGGCGGGGATCTCGGGTGAATCCGTAAGATCGATCCTCTTAAACTTAACTCCGTAATTTTCCGGAGCAGGTTTAAATGTCATGTTGGATTTGTTGCCCGTGTGAAGACCAACTCCCGATAGTGTAACTTCGTTCTTTATGGTTTGTTGCTTTTCTAACATAATAAAAAGATTTTTTTATTTTGAAAGCTTCTTTTCAAGCTGCGTTATTCTTTCTTCCATCTTTGCCAGGTTTCTGATTCCCACTTCAACCTTCATATCTTCCCTGTGAGGTCTCGCGCGATATCCAGTATAAATGCCCGGCTTATCTATGGACTTTGATACTCCGAC
>JBDTLQ010000176.1:0-6832 GCA_039934715.1 Ignavibacteria bacterium
AAAATCTAAAATCTAAAATCTAAAATCTAAAATCTAAAATCTAAAATCTAAAATTAATTTGAATTTATTAGAAATAAAAGATTGTACGATGAGGTTCGGCGGACTAACCTGCGTTGACAAACTCAATACATATGTTGGCGAACATGAGCTGGTTGGAATGATCGGTCCCAACGGAGCAGGGAAGACAACAGTGTTCAATATTGTGACCGGCGTTTATTATCCGACAGAAGGTGATGTTATATTCAGAGGAACAAGTGTAATTCCTTTCAAACCATATCAGGTAGCTGAACTCGGGATCAGCAGAACATTTCAGAACATAAGATTATTTCCGAGTTTAAGTGTAAGAGACAACATTCGGGTTTCATTTGTAAAAAGCCTGAAGTCAGGATTTTTTGATTCAGTGCTGCAGCTTGGAAGATTTGTAAAGGAAGAAAAAGATTTTGATGATAAAATAAGCGAGCTGCTTGAAATATTCGGATTGAATGATGTGTCGGAAGAAAACGCGAAGTCGCTTCCCTATGGTGAGCAAAGAAAAGTTGAAATTGTCAGAGCACTTGCAACGTCTCCGAAATTATTGCTGCTTGATGAACCGGCAGCCGGGATGAACCCGACGGAGAAATTTGAACTGATGAACCTGATAAAAATGATAAAGGATAAATTCAAAATCTCTATCCTGCTGATAGAGCATGACATGAAAGTTGTAATGGGAGTTTGTGAAAGGATACTGGTATTAGATTACGGTGAAAAGATCGCAGAAGGAAAGCCTGAAGAGATCAAGAAGAATCCGAAGGTGATCGAGGCATATCTGGGGGAAACGAGTTCTTAGGATTTGGAATTTGGGATTTCGGATTTGGGATTTTTTGATTTTAGATTTAAATCTTAGATTTGGGATTTAGTATTTGGGATTTGAAATTTCGGATTTGGGATTTGGGATTTTAGATTTAAATCTTAGATTTGGGGTTTGGAATTTCGGATTTTGGGATTTTTAGATTTTTGATTTTAGATTTTTGATTTTAGATTTAAATCTTAGATTTGGGATTTAAGATTTTGAATTTTAGGTTTATATTAATTTGATTTTTTGAAATTAATATAAATTATCAGTTATGACATCGTATGAGTTAAAATTAAGAACAAAAAAATTTGCTTTAAGAACAATCAAATTGATAGAAAATCTTCCAAACAATCTTTCCGGTAAAGTTATAAGTAATCAGTTAATGAGATCAGCAACTTCAGTTGGTGCAAATTACAGAGCTGCTTGCAGATCGCGATCTAAAAAAGAATTTATCTCAAAAATCAGAGTCGTTGAAGAGGAAGCTGACGAAACCAGTTATTGGTTAGAGTTAATAAAAGAAACCAGTTTAATAAAAGAAGAAAGAATTGCAGACCTTATAAAAGAATCAAATGAACTTACGGCAATATTTACATCCATTGGTAAAAATACAAAGATAAATTTGAAAAATCCCAAATCCGAAATCCCAAATCCCAAATCGACAAGATGTTAGAGATTAAAGACCTCCATGTGAACTACGGCGCGATAAAGGCCATCAAAGGTATTAATCTTTCGGTGAAGGAAAAATCGATCGTGACGCTGATCGGTGCTAATGGAGCGGGAAAGACGACTCTGCTTAGAACGATCTCATCTGTGCTTAAACCTCTGTCGGGTTCAATTAAATTTTTGGGAAAGGATATTGAGGGTTTGCCTCCGAATAAAATAGTAGAGCTGGGGATCTCTCAATCGCCGGAAGGAAGAATGATCTTTTCAAACCTTACTGTGAAAGAAAATCTGGAAATGGGGGCTTACACGAGAAAAGACAAACAAAATTTTAAAGATGATCTTGAATTTATTTATACTTTCTTTCCAAGGATCAAGGAAAGATTGAAGCAACTTGGCGGAACGCTCAGCGGCGGAGAGCAGCAGATGCTTGCTATTTCACGCGCACTGATGTCGAGACCTAAACTTTTACTGCTTGATGAACCTTCACTCGGTATCGCTCCTTTGCTTGTTAAAACGATCTTTGAAAAAATTGCGGCGCTGAATGAAACAACGGGTGTGACAATTCTGCTTGTTGAACAAAACGCCAACATCGCGCTATCAATTGCCGATTACGGTTACGTTATGGAAACAGGTGAAATTATTTTAGAAGGAGATGCAAAGTCGCTTGCCCAGAATGAGGAAGTGAGAAAGGCGTATCTTGGGGAGTAAGCTTTTCAATTAAGAATTAAGAATTAAGAATTACGAATTACGAATTACAAATTACAAATTACAAATTACAAATTACGAATTATGAATTATGAGTTACAATTTACGAATTAACACAATTAACCATTAACACAATTAACCAATTAACACAATTAACCGATTAACGCAATTAACTAATCAACTAAAGAAAAATGAAATTTGCAGACAGAATGTCAAATCTCGGGACCGAGACAGCTTTTGAAGTTCTCGCGAAGGCGAGGAAGCTTGAAGCGGAGGGAAAAAGTATCATTCATCTTGAAATAGGTGAGCCGGATTTTCCAACTCCGGAAAATATTTGTGCGGCTGCGGTGGATTCCATCAGAGCAGGCGACACTCATTATACCCCTTCGGCAGGAATTCCCGAACTGAGGACTTCGATAGCAAATTATATCAGCAGGACCAGAGGAATTGATGTTCATGCCGATGAAGTAGTGATGACTCCCGGCGCAAAGCCGATAATGTTCTTTGCTATACTTGCTCTTGTAAATGAAGGCGACGAGGTCATTTATCCTAACCCGGGATTTCCAATTTATGAATCGATGATTAAATTTGTCGGCGGAGTTCCTGTTCCGATCAAACTTGAAGAGAGCATGAACTTTGCTTTCAATATAGAAAATTTTAAAAAGCTGATCACTCCGAAGACTAAAATGGTGATCATTAATACACCGCAGAATCCGACCGGAGGAATATTAACAGAAGCTGAGCTCAGACTAATAGCGGACTCTTTAAAAGACAGACCTGACATCTGGATATTAAGTGATGAGATCTACAGCAGGCTGATATTTCAGGGAGATCATTTCAGCATTACGCAGATACCCGGATTCAAAGACAGAACAATAATCCTCGATGGTTTTTCAAAAACTTATGCGATGACGGGATGGAGAGCCGGTTACGGAGTGATGAATATTGAACTTGCGAAAAAGATCGCGCAGCTTATGACTAACAGCAATTCGTGCACGAATGCGGTTGTACAGAAAGCCTGTATAGAAGCATATGAAGGATCGCAGGATTCGGTGGATGTAATGAAAAAAGAATTTAAGATCAGAAGAGATATTATAGTTGAAGGATTAAATTCGATCAAAGGATTTTCATGCATAGTTCCTCTCGGGGCGTTCTATGCTTTTCCTAATATTACAAAGACAGGTTATATCTCTAAAGATCTGGGTGATCACCTGCTGTATAAAGGCGGAGTTGCGTCTCTTGCCGGAACATCCTTCGGGGAATTCGGTGAAGGATATTTAAGATTCTCTTATGCGAATTCAAGAGAAAATATTAAAGAGGCGATTAGTAGAATTAAAGAGGTGATTTAGGATTGGGGATTTGGATTTCGGATTGGGGATTTGGGATTTCGGATTTTAGATTTTTGATTTTAGATTTTAAATCTTAGATCTTTGATCTTTGATTTTTCATATAGAGAGATTAGTTATTTTTCAATAAATAAATAAATAAATAAATAAATATGAGTGAAGTAATGGAAGGTCAGCCGGAAGTAAAAGAAAAAATTCTCGAGATCCTTAATACATATGACGCGATCATGGTTTCCACCACCGGCGGTGAATATTCGCCATGGATACTTGGTGCATATTTCGGACATGAAGATCTCACAATTTATCTACTATTGGAAACACACGGTAAGTCATTCGGAAATATCGGGATCAATAACAAAGTAGCGATCTCAATCTCAAGGAATGATGCAATGCAGGATTTTCTGCAGGGATACGGCGAAGCGCACATAATGGATGTGTCCGAAGATAAGTTCGCGCGCGATCTGATACTTGAAAAGATGCCTTCGTTTCAGACATACACTCCGGTTACTCCGGTAAGAGTTGACATTAAGAAATTTTTTGTGACATCCCTTCAGAGCGGATGGTTTCCGGCAAAAGTTCTTGAGGCAAGTTAAAAGTTGAAAGTTGAAAGTTGAAAGTTGAAAGTTCATAGAAAGAAAAAATCTAAGATTCTGAAAAAACGAATTTGCGTGGAGGTGCCTGCATAAATTTTGCAACTATTAACTTTTAACTTACTTTTAACTTTTAACTTTTAACTTTTAACTTTTAACTTTTAACTTTTAACCTTTCACTTACTTTTGATAACAGATTATTTAATTGTAGGAAGCGGTATTGCCGGTTTATCATTGGCGCTTAAGCTTAGCAGGCTTGGTACGGTAGCCATTATTACAAAAAAGCAAAAAGCGGAATCGAATACAAATTACGCGCAGGGCGGGATTGCAGCAGTGATGAATGAAAACGATAATTTTGATCTTCACATCAAGGACACTCTTGAGACAGGAGCCGGCTTGTGCAATGAAGAAGCGGTTAAAAAAATTGTCTATGAAGGTCCTGAAAAAATAAAGGAGCTGATAGAGATCGGTGCGCATTTTTCAAGAGAAAAAGGTGAACTTACATTAGGAAAAGAAGGCGGTCACTCGAGAAGCAGAATAATACATTCCGACGATCTGACCGGAAAAGAAATTGAAAGAGCATTACTAAATAAGATCGCGAAGAACGATAACATAAAAATACATGAGTACTATTTCGCGATCGATCTTCTTACTGAAAAAAATTTAAGGAGAAAAAATAAAACAGGTAAAGCATGTTACGGCATCTACGCGTTAAATGTGAAGAATGATAAAGTTGAAAAAATAATTTCCGGAAAGACGATCCTTGCAACCGGCGGAGCGGGACAGGTTTACACGCATACAACCAACCCTGCAATAGCTACAGGCGACGGAGTAGCGATGGGTTACAGGGCAGGCTGTGAGATCGCTAATATGGAGTTCATACAATTTCATCCGACAAGTTTGTATGAATTCGAAAAAGACAATTCAGCATCCCAGGTATTTCTTATTACCGAGGCGGTAAGAGGTGCGGGTGCTGTGCTGAAAACTAAGAACGGAAGAGAGTTCATGCAGAAATACGACCGGCGTAAATCGCTTGCTCCGAGAGACATTGTCGCAAGAGCAATTGACAATGAAATGAAGAAGAGCGGTGACCCATATGTTGTTCTTGATCTTAAAAGTATCGGTGCCGAAAAGATCAGGAAAGAATTTCCGAACATTTACAGATACTGTCTCAGCAAAGGAATTGATATCACAAAGCAAATGATCCCGGTTGTGCCGGCAGCGCATTATTCCTGCGGGGGAATTAAAACGGATCTCAACGGTCGGACAAACTTGAAGAATCTATACGCAAGCGGCGAGGTAACAATGACAGGTGTTCACGGAGCAAACCGTCTCGCTTCGAATTCATTGCTTGAAGCGATGGTCTTTTCAAACGCGATATATTTTGACATTGCAAAAAATCATCTGACGAGTGAACAGACCAGGTCTTCAAAAGAAAAAATTAAAAAAGAACTTAACAAAGTTTTTGATAATGTTTACAACTGGGATGAAGAGGGGACAGAGAATACCGAAGAGTGGATCCTTATCTCGCACAACAAAAAGGAAATCAAAGAGATCATGAGTGATTATGTCGGTATTGTAAGAAATACTATCCGTCTTGAACGAGCATACAGAAGAGTAAAGATGATGAAGGATGAGATAGATGATTTTTACAGGAAGACTACGGTAAGTGTTGAGCTTCTTGAATTGAGAAACCTCGTTACCGTCGCATACCTTATTATAGTATCGGCAATGCAGAGAAAGGAATCCAGAGGGTTGCATTACATGCTTGATTTTCCGCAGAGAGATGACAGGAAGTTTTTGAAAGACACGATTCTTCTTAAGAATTAAAAATTTCAAATTTCAAATTTCAAATTTCAAATTAAGAGCCAGGCGTGAATCTGAAAACCTTTGCTACAAGAAATTAAATATAAGAATTAATGAATAAATTATTTCCCTTATTAATTTTTATTTTTTTGATCAATGGAAATTTATTCTCTCAGCGGCTGAAGCCGACTATTCCAGCGGCCGAGCGAGTCAGGACTTATGATGTAAAGCATATTAAGATAGATGTGGAATTTGACTGGGAGAAGAAGAAGGTAATAGGTCAGGTCCAGACGGAAATTCAACCGCTTGCGGATGACTTTAAGGATTTTGAAGTTGATGCAATTGCATTTAATATTAATTCGGTCAGAGATGAAAATAATTCCGATCTGAATTATACTTACGACGGAAAGAAAATTAATATAAGTTTAAACAGTCCTTTTTCAAAAGACGCGAAGATAGTTTATTCAGTTGATTACACAGTTCAGCCGCAAAGAGGTTTGTACTTTATTCAGCCGACTGAATTAAATCCTTCGCTGCCATATCAGATATGGACTCAGGGCGAAGATGATGACAACAGATACTGGATACCGATTTATGATTATCCCAATGACAAGACGACATTCGAGATCTATGTGACGGTTGACCGCAAGTATAAGACATTATCAAACGGCAAGCTTAATTATTCCAGAAAAATACAGGACACTGATCTGAGGCAGGATCATTGGGTAATGGATAAGCCGAATTCAACATATCTTATAATGCTTTGTGTCGGAGAATTTGAGATCATTAAAGATAAATTTGAAGATGTTCCCATAGACTCATATGTAGGCAAGAATATAAATTTAGAAGACGCGAAGTTTACTTTCAGAAATACTCCATTGATGATGAAA
>JBDTLQ010000177.1:0-6818 GCA_039934715.1 Ignavibacteria bacterium
CTTACTACTTAATACCTAATACTTACATTTCGTGTATAGACTTACATCTATCGTCTCACGTTTAACGTTTTACATCCGATCCCTTCATCACCTTTATCTCAGAGCCTTCGGCAAGAAATACTGAGAACGGTTTTTCGAAATTCAAATATCCAAATTCTTTTCCATATGATCTTTCAAAATCAACATGAATGTTATAACTTTTTACTTTATATACATTCCATCTCGGGTGCCGGACCTCGTATTCGGAAGTCTTCGACTCATTTACCTTTGTATAGCCCCAGTAATGTTCTGTAATGAATTCTTCCTCACTGCCGGCTTTGATCGGGCTATCCTTTATATCCGCTGTCACATTGAATGAATTCCAGATATGATCTTTGAAAGCATAACTGATCTTAAGGCTGTCATCTGAGATACCACATTTATGATTCATCTTCATGTAGTTATACTTCTCTTGATATATGGTATTCGCTATTAATACTATCGCTCTTTTCGGAACGATCTCTCTGAAAAAGACAACTCCCCTTTTCCAGGCGCCGGTGATCTCATCTCTATGTTTCACATAAAACCGTAAATTCACTTCTTCAAAATTTACATGAAAAGGAATTCTGATGCCTTTTACTTTTGTGTTAAGAAACATGAATCCGACTAGGCTGATGTAACAAATATTGTTCCACAGGTCAAACTCTGTTTTATACGGAAGATGTTCCTTCAGAACGCCCTTGTCAATTTTGTAATTTACAATTATAAGCTTTCTCCATTCCGCTTTTAGAAAAACCTTTTTCAAAATATTATGATTTTAAATCACCATTAAGTTCACTAAGGACACATAAATATTTTTTTGTGCAAAAAATTTTTTATTTTACTAAGTGTTCTTTGTGTTCTTAGTATTAAAAACTTTGTGCTCTCAGTAGTAAAAAAATTAGTCAACATCTTTCCAGGAATTCGATCCTGTTTCCGAACGGATCCTTAAATGAAAATCTGTTCTGCCCGGGAATCTGAATTTCTTCCTTTATCTCAATTCCTTTTTCTTCAAGATACTTTCCTGTATGACTCATATCTTCAATTTCAAAAGCAGGGTGCCGTTTTGAATTATTAACTTCATCTTCTGTCCCGATGTGCAATTGTATGTCAGTTATTTCAAACCAGAGACCGCCGTTCTTTATCAGTTCAGCCGGTTTCGGAATTTCTTTCAGTCCGAGAATCCCCGAATAAAATTTTCTCGCTTCATCTTCCTTTCCTTTTGGAATGCATAATTGAACATGATCAAGTCTTATATATTTTATCGCAGACATCAAAATAAAGTTTTAACAATTTGAGTTAACTCACCTGGCAAAAAAGTTATGATCATTTTTTTTGATCAATTATAAGATTATTAATATTCATAAAGTATTTAAAATCCTGTTCTTAAATTATACACTAACTTGTTCTCAATCAGGGAGATCAGGAACGAGTTTACGCCCGGTTTAATAAAAAAATCCATCCCGTATTTCACAGAATGGATCTTCAAAAATTAAATATACCTGATTCTAATCTTCTGATTGCAACACAAGCTTTCGCAAAATATTACTTGATAAGGATCATCTTCTTCGTCTCTCTGAACTGGTTACCAACACTCAATGTATAGAAGTAAACTCCGCTCGATAAACCATAATTGTTTGCGTCAAAAGTAATTTCATAATTACCTGCGTCTCTTCTGTCATTTAAAAGTTCAGCTACCTGCTGTCCTGCAAGGTTATAGATACTCATTTTAACATTTCCATTTTCGGGAATTGAAAATTTGATGTTGGTCGCAGGATTGAAAGGGTTAGGGCGGTTCTGATCAAGGAAATAATTATCGGGTACGATATTGTTAACTGTTCCGTTGGAAATACCTGTTATAAGAATATCCGGCTTTACAACATACAACCCTGAGTCAGTATCCGAACCGATTATTTTTCCTGAAGGGAACATGAATACTCCCCAGCATCCCAAATAGTTGGTGCTGTTATCTCTTTTATATGTGTCATACCATGCAACTTCAACCGGAGCCAGCGGATTTGAAATATCAAGTATTCTTATCCCTGAAGTGTAATGAGCAAGCACGGCATAATTGCCATAGATCTCTACATTGTGAACTATCGAAGTTGTAATTCCCGTAGGCTGCCATTGACCCACAAAAGTGATATTATTAAGATCCTGAATATTCCAGACATTGAGCTGTCCAACCGGATTATCGATCTCATTTGTAGTCAATAAATATTTATGATCAATTGTCATCGCGTCATTGTGTGTTGAGACAGTTGATATCGGATATGATTGAAAAGATCTGATCGTTACAAGGCTGTTTTTATCACGCGCATCTATTATAGTGGTCTTGCCTACATAAACATTCGATGCCCATATAGTGTCATTGATTATTCTGCAGTCGTGAACATAAGTCGATGTCCATTTTCCCCGGAGTACAGGTGTTTCAGGATCGGCTGTAAGATCAAGCACAGCGATACCGCCATTGTTTACAAAATTATTATTCGCGCCGTTAAGATAAAGATACGGACCGCTTTGAGAAATTGAATGCGTGGAGGAATGTCCTGCCGCTACAAACTTTTTGACATAGTGAATTGAATCCGGCAGATACTGAAGATCAACGATCTGCACCCCGCTGCTATTCGCTTCGGATACTATGTATGCATAGTGTGAATAAACTTTCATCTCCCTCCACTCCGAAGTCGGACCTGCTAAAAACCCAACCTCATGAATATTTGCTGAATCGGTTATGTCAATGAATGAAGTGCCGGGCTGACAGCCAATGATCGCGTATTCTCTTCCGTCCGGAGCTACATAACCCCAGCATGCTGAATATTTATATGTGAATGATGAAGGTCTCGGATTGAGATGTTTTAATAAGTGTGCATTGTAATCTGCCAGTTGTGAAAATAAATTTCCTGTATAAAGGAAGGTAAATATAATTAAAAAAAGTGTTGCTGACTTTTTCATGTAATGATTGTTTGATTGGTTTTTGTAATTAATACTATTATTATCATTGCGGTAAAACTCAAGTATATAATGTAAAATTCCCGCTGCTGCGGGAATTTTAGTATGTATGACTTTAATTATTATACAACTTGCTGAATAAAAAATATTTTTGAAAAAAACTTATTTGATCAGTATCATCTTTTTGCTCTCTTTAAAATTACCGGCAGTCAATGTATAGTAATACATTCCGCTTGAGAGGCTGTACTTATTCGCATCAAAACTCATTTCATAATTCCCGGCGTTCCTTTTTTCATTGATAAGGTCAGCGACTTCCCTTCCGTTAATGTCAAATACTTTTAAGCTGACAACTGAATTTTCCGGTAAGGAAAATTTTATGCTTGTTGAAGGATTGAATGGATTAGGATAATTTTGACCTAATGTAAAGTTGTCCGGAATAATTGTATTGGAAGTATTTTGTTCTGTACCTGTAATTAAAAATGTCGGCTTCACAACATAAAGACCTGTCTGTCTGTCAGAGGCCGCGATCTTTCCTGAAGGAAACATATATACACCCCAGCATCCGTTATAACTTTCAGCATTGTTTGATGGATACGTATCGTACCATGCGACTTCATTCGGAGCATCAGGATTGGTAAGATCAACAATTCTGACACCCGCGGAGTAATGAGCAATGATACCGTAATTACCATAAACTTCAATGTTATGTACAATTGAAGTTGTAATACCTGTTGGCTGCCAGTTTGATACATATGAGATACTGCTTACGTCATCGATGTTCCATACCTTTAGCAGGTGTGGAGCGGTTCCGATCTCATCTGTAACATACAATCTTTTGCCGTTAGCTGACAGAGCTGTATTATGAGGACCTGATCCCGGAAGATTTAAAAATGAAGTTATAGTCGTAAGTAAACTTTTGTTTGTCGCGTTAATAATGGTGACATTTCCATCAAAAATGTTGGCGGCGTATATTGTATCATTAACCACTCTGCAATCATGAACATAATCTCCTGTCCATTTGCCGAGCACTACGGGAGTTTCCGGATCGTTGGTAAGATCAAAAACAACAATGCCCTGATTGAGTACAAAGCCAGAATTACATCCGTTCAGATATAAATAAGGACCTGCCTGCGAAATAGAATGAGTACTTGAATGAGAAGGTGCAACGAATTTTTTCACGAGATGAATTGAGTCCGGAAGATACTGCAGGTCAACTATCTGGACTCCGCTGTTGGCCGCTTCGGAAACAATATATGCATAATGAGAATAGGTTTTCATTTCACGCCATGAAGATGTTGGACCGGTAAGAAAGTCGGCTTCATGTATGTTCGCTGAATCTGTAATATCAATAAATGATGTTCCTGTCGGACACCCGAGTATTGCATACTCTCTTCCATCGGGAGCAGTATAACCCCATATCGCAGAATATAGTGTTGATGTAAAATGCTGATTCAGATTTTTGAGTAAATACATATTCTGATCAGGCAGTTGTGAAAAAGAATCGGAAGCCTGGAAAAAAACCGCCAGCGTAAAGATGAGTGCGAAAAGTTTTTTCATATATGAAAAATTATTATTTTATTAAAATCATTTTCTTTGTTTCGGAAAATTTGTTTGTGTTACCTTCAACTTGCAGTTTATAAAAATAAGTTCCGCTGCTGAGATTATATCTGTTTGCATCAAAGGTAATTTCATAAGCTCCTCCGTCTCTTCTGTCGTTAATGACATCAGCTACAACCTTACCCTGCATGTTTATTACACTAAGTTTAACAAATGAATTTTCTTTAATGGTAAATCTTATACCGGTAGAAGGATTAAAAGGATTCGGATAATTCTGACTTAGTGAAAAACTTTCAGGCTGAGCAGCAATATTGTTTATTCCTGTTAACATAAATGTTGTCTTTATTACAAATAAACCGTTTGATATATCCGAACCGATTATTTTTCCGGAAGGAAATTTATAAACTCCCCAGCATCCGTTATAGCCGTTAGCGTTGCTTGTCGGTCTTGTATCATACCATGCGACTTCAACAGGTACGGCAGGATTTGAAATATCAACGATCCTTATTCCGGAAGCATAGTGAGCGATGATCGCGTAGTTGCCATAAATTTCTACATTATGAACTATCGTAGTTGTAATACCTGTTGGCTGCCAGTCCGTTACAAAGGTTATGTTTGTAAGATCCTGTATGTTCCAGACTTTCAGTTTTCCCGGTGAAGTATTTTCATCCGTTACGAGTAAATAATTTCTGTCGGTTGTGATAGCGCAGTTGTGCGGAGATGGGTTTGGAAGATTATTAAAGTTAGTTACCTCCTCCAGGTTATCTTTGTTAAGAGCATTGATGATCGTGACTTTTTGATTGCTGATGTTAGCTGCCCAGATCGTGTCTTCCCGCACTCTGCAGTCATGAACATATCTTGTTGACCATTGACCTTTCTTTACAGGGTTTTCCGGATCGGTCAGATCAAGAACCGCGACACCGCCGTTGGAAGTACCGCCTGTAGTAACATTTCCTCCGTTAAGATAAAGGTAATGTCCCGACTGTGAAATAGAATGTGTATGATCATATCCGGCATAGCTCCATGTAGTCACGAGATGTATCGAGTCCGGAAGATACTGAAGATCAACGATCTGCAGCCTGCTGTTGGTTGCTTCGGAAACTATGTAAGCGTAATGCGAATATGTTTTCATTTCTCTCCAGCTGCTGGAGAGACCAGTCAACACATCGACTTCACGAATATCAGCGGAATCTGTAATGTCAATAAAAGCTGTGCCACCATTAAATCCAAGGAGAGCATACTCTCTTCCGTCAGGAGCTTCATATCCCCAGCACGCGGAATAACTTCTTCCCGCGACGTCAAGATTTTTCAAAAGGTATGTATTATGATCTGCGAGCTGAGCGAGGGTTATGTTTATACATAGTAAAAATAAAATAATAGTAAAAAGAAATCTGGTTTTCATCTCCTGATTTTTTGTTGATGTATAAAATTCTTTTATTAAAATAACCAAATCGATTGTTAAATTCCATTAATATTTAAAATGGTATACAAAAATTTTGGGTGAATTTATAATTTGGCTAAGAACCGGACCGGGATAATTGCATTAGCAAGAGAGAAGTCATAAACAAAATTTTGTTTTTTATGGACTCTTGCGGATCTCATAAACTTTTTCATTGCTGAATGAATTTTCAAAAACTTTTGTATAGCCTGCGCTTTCAAATACATATTCTTTTTCAAGCTTGATAATAAGGCTGTCAATGGAGTTTAAGCTATTCTCAACGAACACCATTTTCTTATTGGAAGAAAGAACATCCTGTATATGCGTTGACGATGATAAGTCATAGATCTCATCAAATATATCTACATACATGATCTGATTGGGAAATTGCTCTTTAAGGATCAGCTTATCGCGATAACTCTGGCTGCCTGCAAATGCCGAACCGAGAAACAAAGCTATCTGTTCATTGAAACTTTTGTGACCGGTGATAACAACTGCATCGGGATAATTTTTTGAAATAAAATCCGGCGTCTTGATTAGCTCCTTCATTTTGTGCTCTAAATTGTCATAGAAGGTTATGTACCTGTTAATGTTAATACGGATGATCAGAACTATTAATATAAGATATATAAGATTTATGCTTAATCCTTTAAATCTTGATGAATAAAGTTTAGAAAAAATATATATAATTAAAAATAATCCTGTAAGAGAAAGTATCACTGAAGTCATCATGTAACGCGGAACAAAATGTTTCGAGATGAGAATTATTTGCAATGAAATTCCCAGGAATATTCCAAGGAGGAGTCTGTATTCTTTATTTGGGAAGTTGTTACCTGCAGGTCTTGATTTTTTT
>JBDTLQ010000178.1:0-6813 GCA_039934715.1 Ignavibacteria bacterium
TTTGTAAACGCGATGCCGAAGCATATAGGCATGAGCGCAAAACCTTTCTTGAAATTTTTATTTTCGGAATTAAATTTATTTACTCGGTCGCGTATCTTCTGAGGTTCAAAAGTTGTTTCGGCTGAATTCCAAGAATTGATCGTCTGAACATGTTCGGCTTTTTGTCCGTAATGAAATTCATCTCCTTCCTTAAGCAAATTCTTTTTCTGAATTGCTAAAGGTTCGACACCTAATTTTTCAGCTGCTTTATAGATCGCGCATTCGATCACGAACATTCCCTGCGGTCCTCCGAACCCTCTGAACGCGGTGTTCGAAGGAAGATTTGTTCTGCAGCAATAACCTGTCGCTTTTACATTCGGTACATAGTAACTGTTAGTGCAATGGAACAACGTTCTGTCAAGTACAGCGGGCGAGAGATCAGCAGATGATCCCGCGTTCTGATAGAAGGTAGCTTCATAAGCAATTATTTTTCCGTCAGACTTTAGCCCGATCTTAAAATCAGATGAATAAGGATTTCGCTTTCCGGTCATGATCATATCTTCATGACGAGGCAAAATTAATTTTACCGGTCTGTTAAGTTTAAAAGCAGCGAGAGCCGCCATCGCAGCCCATGGAGAAGCCTGATCCTCTTTCCCTCCGAAGCCGCCGCCGAGGCGTAGCACTTCTACTTCGACCTTGTTCATCGGAATCCCGAGAACTCTTGATGCAGCTCTCTGAACCGCGGTAGGTCCCTGAGTTGATGAAACAATTTTTACTCCTCCACCTTCAACAGGAAAGGCAAATGCACCCTGAGTTTCAAGATAAAGATGCTCCTGTCCCCCCGACTCACATTCTCCTTCAACGATAATGTCGCAATGCTTCCATGCATTTTCAATATCTCCGCTTGAAAAAACTCTTGGAGGAATTATTAGTTCGCCTTTTTGAAATGCCTCGCGCGGATCAGTAATTACATGAAGCGGTTCAATGTCAGCTTTTATATTCCTTACTGCTTCTCTTGCAATAAATTTAGATTCAGCGACTACAATAGCTATTGGCATTCCGATATTGTGCACCGCATTTTCCGAAAGCAAAACTTCATCGGGAACAATTCCCCCGATCTGATTCTCACCGGGAATATCTTTAGAAGTTAAAATCGCTTTAACACCTTTCATTGAAGACGCATATGAAAAGTCGAGCGATCTTATTTTTCCGTGTGCAACAGGAGAATAAAAAACAGAGGCATACAACGTACCGTCAGGGACATTAATGTCATCAATAAATTGTGATTCGCCGCGAAGATGGTGTATTAAGTCATAATCTTTCATATGGTTTCCTCAACATTTATTATTTCCGGAAACAATGTGATGAAGTGAGTGAAGATCAATCGTGATAGCAGTAAGCTTTTGTATTCAGCTGTTCCGCGTGCGTCAGTGATAGGTGAGATCTCGGTTTGGGAAATGGAGACAGCTTCATTTATGATCCCGGAACTCAATTCTTTTCCCTTCAGAAAAGCCGAAGTTTTCTGTAAGTACAGTGGTGTTGCGGAAACACCTCCCGCGGAAATATTTGCGTCCGTTATAATTGCGTTTGAAATTGAAATAAGGATACCGGTATTAACACTCGCGATATCGAGATATGTACGTTTGGAAACTTTTTCAAAATTCAAAAAATATTTACCTTCAGGGATCCTGAAATAAATACTTTCCATATACTCACCGGGAAGCCGCTCAGTAACTTTGTAGCTTTTATAAAATTTATTCAGTTCAACATCGCGTTTATTTTTTCCATCTGTGAGTCGTACAACTGAATTTAAAGCCATGAAGAACGCTGTCATATCTCCGATCGGAGAAGCATTGTTAAGATTTCCTCCGACGGTCGCGGAATTTCTAATGGGTGTAGAGCCGAACAACTCAGCGAATCGTGTTATGTCCGGGAAAATTTTATTTATTATGGCGGATTCCATCAGATCAGTCACCGTTGTTGAACTTCCGATATGACAAAAACCATCTCTTATATTTATTCCGGTTAAGCTCTTGTTATTCTCCATGTATCTGACATTAGTGTTCAGCATTTCATCCGGCCTTTGAACAAAAAGATCTGTTCCGCCTCCGATATAAAAATTAAATTTGGTTTCAGAATTTTCGTGTTCCGTTTCTATAGGTTGAATTTTTTCCAGCCTTTCGCGGATGGTGTTAAAATATTCAGGTACTATCCTGTTATCGGTAAGGAATTTCAATCTTGTGCCGTTATTACTCAGACCTTCTTTAAAAGTCTCAGTAATTCTTTCGGCGGCTCTAATGATAGAATTATGTCCGGTGCATCTGCAGATATTACCGTCAAGTGAATCAATAACATTATTAAATTTAAGTTCGGCATTGTTAAGGAAATGTCCTGTAAGAGAAACAATAAAACCCGGTGTACAGAAACCGCATTGAGACGCACCCTCTTCGGCAAAAAATTTCTGGATGGGGTTTAAAAATTTTTCGTCATGATTCAGGCCTTCAATTGTTACAATATGTTTTCCGTTAATATTGTTTAAAGGTATGAGACAGGAGTTAACAGATCTGTAAATTACCTCGCCAATATTTAATTCCCCGACAAGTACAGTGCATGCTCCGCAGTCTCCTTCCTTGCAGCCCTCCTTCGTTCCGGTCAGACGCAGGGTCCGGATGTGATCAAGTACTACAATGGCAGGATTGATCATGGTTTCAATCGACTCCTTATTCAGTATAAACCTGATTTTGCTTTCCATCGTGAAGTAAAATAATTGATATTAAATTAAAAAAATTATGACGAATTTACAACGGAATATAAAGTAAGAAAGAGAAAATTGCCTGAGCAAAGTTCTCTTTCCTTTACAAAAAATTATGTAACCTATTTTTTGATCACACCGCTGTTCACAAAATCTTGAGTCACTGCTTCTGCGTATGATTTCGAGAAGTCACTCAGAGACTGAGGATTGAATGTTTCTGATTGCCCGGACCATAGTAATTGTTCATCACTGAGATCATAAAAATTACTGCTCAAAAAGTAATTAGTTGATTTGGTAATATATCCAGGTGTGTGAGTTACATTGTACGTTCCCCAGTAATAATTGTAAAATGGATAATAACCTGAAGAAGGTGAATAGTAAGTAGATCCCGGAACGTAGTGTTCGGATTCTTTTACGTCCATCACAGAAATTACAAATACACCATCAATACCCTGATCTTTGAACTTTGCCTGTATTGCTTCTTTATTTTCGCTATCAACTTTCCCGTCACCATCAGAATCGATAAAGCTATCAGGCAGAATGTTACTTCCCGAGACCGCATTAATGCCATACTTTCTTAACTGACTGACTATTGCTTTTTCAACAGCTGACCTTTTTACTATGTCACCGCTTATTCCAAGTACAGCAACCTTATTATATTTCTTTGCGACTGTCGCCGGTTTCTTCCACGTTCCTGTAACTTCAGTTACCGAAGAACATGAATAAAAATATGCAGAAATAATCAGACAACACGATAGGAGGATAATCTTTTTCATAGCCGGAAATATTTTTTTAATTTAAAAATAAATTTATATACGTGAAACTATAAATATTTGCATTTTAAAACAAGGTAACGTTCAAACTCAGTATATGCTTTGAAACAACTCTGTCCAAAACGATTTGAAAAATCACTGGGACTTTTATATAATAGACAAGTTTACAATTCATCCTTTTTTTGAATTATATTCAACTTTCGGACAACTTTTATATTTAATTTGGACCCTACTGGCTTTGAACGCTTTGAAAGCAAAAAAGCTTTGCACCATACGAAAAAAAACAATTGTTTCTTTTTAATATACAATAACTTAATTTGCTACATACGTACCATTCATTTCATAAATTAAAAAAAAAACTACAATGAAAAAGTTATTTCCCGCTTTCGCACTTACTTTGTTGATGTTAATTTGCGGTCACAAAGTATTTTCACAGGTTACAACGGTCCCCGCCGGAGCAAGTCCTTACGCAAATCTTGGAGCAGCCTTTACCGCTATTAATGCAGGCGGACCCTATACCGGGTCAGCTGTTACAGTTACCATCACCGCAAATCTTGTTGAGCCTGCAGCGGCATTTTTAAACGGCGGTATCTTTACATCGTGCCTTATTCGGCCCAATGGTGTGAGAACTGTTACCGGTAGTTTTGCCGAAGCCATTATTGTCCTGGATGGAGCTGATAATGTAACTATCGATGGGTTAAATACCGGCGGTAATTCATTAACATTTAATAATCTTGATGCCGGTCTGAACGCAGGCTCTTTCAGAATGTCAAATGGGGCTCAAAACAATGTAGTTAGAAATTGCACCTGTATGGGAATTGGTATTGCTGCAAGCTCCGGAGGCAGAACTATCAATATCGGACAATCAGCAACAGCTGTTGGCAATAATGGCAACATCATAGAAAATAATGTGGTCAACGGAGGAAGAAGAGGAATTCAAATTTTTGGAACGGCAGCACTTGTGACGAATGATAATAATATAGTCAGAAATAATATTATAAAAAACATTTCGTCATTGCATATCTTTATTGGTGATGAAACAGTTAATACTACTATATCGGGAAATGAAATATTTAACGATATTGCTGTTACAGGTGATCCTGCAGTCGGGGGAGTGAGAGGGATTAATATTCAAGGTGTTGGAACAATAAATGTAACATCCAACAGAATGCACAATATGGGGTATACAGCAGGAACAGCCATCGGTCAATGGGGAATGCTTACAATTCCTAAACTTTTAACTGCTCCAGGCTCAAATGCAACTACCCTGAACTATATAAATAATTTTATTTCACTTACAGATAACAATGATCCGGCTACCTTCATTATTGGATTGGGAATAGAAACTAATACAATACCGTATACCTCAAATGTTTTTAATAATTCAATTTTTATAGGAGGAGTTACTGCATCTACAATCGCAGCAGGGACAACTGGACTGGATATTACCCTGAATCTTGCCGGCAGCATAACTAATGTTGCAAATAATATAGCCATCAATGGTCGTACAGGAGGAACTACAGCATCACAACATATAGCTGATGATGAGTCGGCTTTACCTTTTGCCGGAGTAACATTCAATACTGATTATAATTTTTCAAAAGCAACAGATACAACCGGCAGAGGCTGGGATGGTGGTTATGCCGGACGTCTTTTCAGATTTGACGGGGGCCTTGAGCTGATGAAAGATACAGCATGCATTAATGGAAACGGACAGCACAATATGTATAAGCCCGCAATATTTGTTTCTTCTTCTAACCTACATCTAGCGGGACCAATAGGGGGAGACATGTGTGGAAAACCCTTAGCTGCTGTGACAGTGGATATAGACGGTGCTACGAGAAGTTCAACTTATCCATACCGCGGCGCGGATGAAGGACCGGCTTTAAAGACATTCACCATGGGTGGCTGCCTTGAAGGTGCTGTTTCATCAGATCAGGTCACTGTAATTCTAAAAACCGGTGCATGTGGGGTTATATCGTCGTGCACAGCTGATATTACCTCAGGACCTTCCGGAACAGTAGTATTTTGTTTCGGTGATTCAGTTGGGGCCGGACCTTATTACATTGATGTACAAAACAGAAATCATCTTGAAACATATAGTGCCACAACAGTAGCATTCGGCGCTGCAACAATTTATGATTTCAAACCGGCACGCGCAACAGCGTTTGGATCTAACCTTACTGTTGCAGGACCTCCGTTCTGTTTCTATGGCGGTGATGTAAACAAGGACGGAATAATTAATCTTGCAGATCTTCTTAAAGTATCAAATGATGTTACGTCATTTGTTACCGGTTGCAGGAAAAGATCTGATATTACAAACAATGGAACAGTTAATCTTGCGGATCTTCTTATAACATCCAATAATAATACATCATTTGTAAATGTGGCAAAACCTTGTCCTGAACCATCGTATATTTCAACTTTCAATGAAAATCAAAATTTAATTCAAAAACAATCGACAGAAAGCAGCAAGACAATAAACAAATTGTTATTCTGATCTGACCTGCTTATTATAATTGAACCCTGATGGTAGTTCCATCAGGGTTTTTTTATTTTTAATTAATATCTTGATTTTTTTAATTTATATATAAACGTTTGAATAAATTAAGGTAGCATTGAAAATACAGATCAAATTATTAACAGCATTAGTTTTAATTTCCATTTATTCCTTTTCATTCCCTCCTTTAGACGAAAAGGACGAGATCGAAAAGTTAAGAAATAAACAGATAACTAAAGAAGAGATCTTTCAGCATATTAAATATCTTTCTTCAGATCAGCTTGAAGGAAGATTCCCCGGTACAAAAGGAGACCAGCTCACAAGCAATTATATTTCGGATGAATTTAAAAAGTATAAGTTGACTCCGTACGGAGATGATGGATACCTCCAGCCGTTTGATATCTATACACAGGTCGAGCTGAGCGGTAAAAATGAATTCGAAACTATCGCTGACGGAAATAGAAATTCTTATTCTGTTGAAAAGGATTTTATCCCGCTCGGGTTTTCATCTAAAGGAAGGATCGAGGGAGATCTTGTTTTTCTTGGATACGGCATCTCTGCTCCCGAACAAAACTATGATGACTATAAAGATATCAACGGAAATGACATTGATGTAAGAGGCAAAATTCTCGTTGTGATGAAATATTCTCCGGGAGGTACCGAGCCTCATAACAATCCATTTCAAAAATATGAGCCGGCAAGATTCAAAACACTTAACGCCAGAGACGGCAATGCAGCGGGAATAATCATTATCAATGGTCCGAATTCCGGCGAAGATAATTTATCAAGGCTTCTTTATGATAATGTCC
>JBDTLQ010000179.1:0-6811 GCA_039934715.1 Ignavibacteria bacterium
AAATTACAAATTACAAATTACAAATTACGAATTACAAATTACAAATTACAAATTATGAATTATGAATTATGAATTACAAATATGAATTACGAGTTTTGATAATCTATCCGAATTCCAAATCCCCAATTCGAAATTCCAAATCCCCAATTCGAAATTCCAAATCCCCAATTCGAAATTCCAATCCGAAATTGTAAATCCCAAATTGATCAAATCCCATATTGCTCAAATTCAAAATCCCAAATTCCTCAATATTAAAAGTCAGCAGTTTATTTTTAAAGATCTCATAGCTAAGATTCAAAGTGTATCGCAGTTTGCTTTCTTTGTTATCTCCTTTTAAAATTATACGATTGACAAACTCTCCCGAGATTGAAAATTTATGAAACTTATCCAGAATGATCCTTCCGCCAAGTTCCAGTACATTTTCTTTTGCACCTGATGAAACCGAACTGTTGGGATTGCCCAGAATCCTTGCCAGCAGCAATCCTGTCATCCCGCTTTTTTCATCTTCATACCCGCCTGTCAGCCATGTTCCCGCTTTGTTCACCAGGCTGTAATTGAAATCATTTGTCGGAAATTCGAAACCGCAACCCATTGCAAAGTCCAGCTTCCATCCGTACCTGTTGAATTTTGTATCAGCGGCTACTTCCTTTAATTCTTTTACTTCATCTGATCCTTCAATATTAAATTGTTTCAGCAGTTCCTGTTCACGCAGATCGAGGAGTACATTTACTTTGTCCGCACTTTCAATGTCTTCCTTTTCAAGAAGTGAAGTTTTAATTTTAGTCAGCTCAATGTACGCGGGATCACTATCTCTGAGATCGCCAAACTCTGTGAATTTTTTATTTACACTCTTAAGCTTCTCAACTACTTTTTCAAAATCCCTGCTGATTTTATTACCACGGAGGATCGAGAATTTCATTCCGACAGAAATTTTCCGGTTATCAATATTTGTGACCGTATCGGTCGCGGAAACATTTGCCAGAGAAAACACGAAGCTTTGCAGGATATTATTTTTTATGCTGGCGTCTGAAGCGAAGGATCTGTAACTTGTATTCATTCCTCCGAAAACCCAGTAAGGCGAGATCTCAAGGGAATAGTTTTTTGGAAATACTGTCAGTTCATTTGTACTCTGTAATAAAGAAACCATAAAATCAGTAGGGTTGGTCGGTCTTTCGATCTTGCTTACGTCAACTTCAAGCAGCTGAAATGCGGGTGACATCGGCGCTCTCAGCATATCGAGTGATACATCACCGTCCTGCTGTGAAAAGGTGACAGCAGTCATTATAAAAATATATATTAAAACCAGGCAGGGTAATTTATTTTTCATAGTAAAAAATATTATCACTGAAATAATTGACCGTCAATATCTTACTAATAAAAATTGATCACAAAGGGAAAGTAAGCAAGACCTCCGTTTGAAACGGGCTGGATCACTGGCGGGTAAACGACCTTTTTCACGCCTCCTTCAAGAATGATCTGAACCGCCGCTTTATCGGATGGACTGATATCCTGAACCGTAGAAAATATTGCCAGCGCTTTGCCGTTAAGAATTTTATTCTCGCCTATCCGTAGTCCGATCACATCATCCTGAAAATCAAAATCTTGCGGCACAGAACCCGGGATTGAGATAAGGTCTTTATCTATAAAAATTCTCGACACAGCTTTCTGTCCGTAAAAAATTTTGATTGACAAAGAAACAATGTCAGAAGTTTTATTTACATCATATTGAGAATGCACGTGCCCTCCGGATAAATAAATTTTGTCTTACATTTTTTCAAAAGTAATGTAAATAGTTTTAAGTTTAAAGATAACATCAGTGATTTAACTCATCAACCCCGTACACGACAAAACTTTATTGCACGCTGATGACGCTGAAAAAACGGATTGTCGCTGATTTGTTTAATTTTAAATCGATTATTTGATTTTCAAATAAAGTGTAACAAAGTCAAAATATAAATTCAGATTTAATTTTTTTAACAAAACAGGATAATAGGTTTAAAGTAATAGATCTGCAATTATCAGCATAATCCCGCCTCATCCCTGCCCCGAGGTAGGCGGGCGCGTGCCATTTTTTTTTCGTGTACGGAGATCATCAATTAGTTTTTTTCAATGCCTTCATGATTGATTCAGCAAGAACCTTACTCTTCCAGTATTGATTATGGGCAGCAAATGGGATCCAGCATGACCAGTCTTTAATGTTTTTAATTTTCTTTGACCAATACTTTTTACCTTCAGGTGAATCTTCTTTCATATGAGGATCATCATAATAATCCAGGTAACCGCTGATAATGTCCAGGTTGGAATAAATATTTATCCATTCTTCGGGTCTGTATTTATAATTCTGGATCATAGGCTGTGTAGCTTCCGCCAGTGCTTCCCTTACCGGAAGGTTGTCTTTTTGGTTTCTGAAAATGAACGCTGTCTTATCCAGCGGCGATCCGAATGTCAGTAAAAGTTTTGTACGGTCTGCAGCAGGAGAATTCCCGTCAGTTGCCATGAACTCGTTGATGATCGCATTCAAAGTATCATATGCTATCAGTGAACCCAGTGAATGTCCGATAAAGATTATTCTGTCATATTCATAAATATTTTCTCCTCCTTCTTTTTTCAAGCAGTAAACAAATCTCGCAAGATCAAATGCGTGCTTCTGTATTTCAGCCCTTATCAGCGCGAACTTGCTCAATCTGAATGAAGAGACATAAGCTACAACATCTCCGACATATTGCTTCAATATGGATTTACCTTTTAATAAAAATAAAGCGGCTATTAAATTTATGATAAGAAAAATATTGTAATTGTTTTCAATCAGGTCAAAGAAACTCGCAGGAAATATTCTGAACAAAGGCATCACAATAAATCCGGATGTAATACCGTAGATCCAGGCGGCTATGCTTACAACTGAAATATAAATACCCGCGAAATATAAAAGTGACAAGGCGAGCAGCAGGATCAGAAAAATAAATACTAAAATAGAAGTGTAGTGCTTTACCGGAAGTTTTTTCTTTGAGCCGAATATTCTTCTTTCGAACGATCCTTTAAGTGAGAACCAAATTGCAGATCTTGAGGACCTGATCAGAAAAGCCAGTGTATGCCACGCGTTCACTCTTCCTTCTGTGACAGAAGCCCAGTAAATTTCATATAAATGAATATCCCTGTCATTGCCTTCATCATCGCTGATCGTTAGTTCAGCTCTCGGGATCTTTGAATTGTCATGATAGATCAGCCTTACATCAGCTTCTCGCACGTTATCTTTCTCCTGGCCGTAATTTGAAATAATGTCCGAGACAAAGCTCAGTGTTTCAAACTTTACCTGCTGTCCCATTCCGTGGCATATGATCGCGGCAGTCTTACAGCGTGGCTTCAGGATACCGGGCTTCCCGGGACAATCCTCATCCTTCTTTACATGAATGACAGGTTTAACTTTAATATCCATTTTTTGAAAGTTAAGAATTGATGAGATCTAGAAACTTGCATTTATGAATTCATCTGTGCGCAGAACTGCCTGCTGCCGGTAATACAATTTATACTTATCCCTGATCACATCGATCTTACCGGAGAATTCATCCGTCATTGCGTAGATCTTGCTGAAATAAATAACTACACGCGATTCCTCCTTTATAAGTTCATCCCCATCAAGCCATCTTCCGTCGGACTTAAGAATTGTTGATCCTTTTGTAAAAACTTTTGAAATTACTGTATCACTAAATGCTTCCCAGTCGGTTTCAGCGATCTTAGAACCATCCGGCTTGTTCAATCCGAAATACAATTCTGTTTTGATAAATTTTTCTTCATTATCCAAAGGAGTGACAAGATTTTTTTTGAACGGTAATAAAGCGGTTATTACCATTGACAGATAAAAAAGAGATTTGATGCCCGTCATTGGTTGATATTTTAATTTTGAAAAAATATTTAACAAAAACATTCTAACAAAATCGGATACAAAAATAAATTTAATAATATCCGGCAGTTGCCGGGGTGATATAAGAGGTTGGAAACAAAGTGCCGTTGGAAATTTCTTAAGCGGATTATACGGATTGCATTAATAATGGTAATGGAAAAAACTGAATCACGGATACGACAGATCATGCAGATTTATCAAAAAGCTGGAGTACTAATCTGTGCGGTCTATTTACAGTGGCTATCCGTGATTCGGAATAACGCAATTCAAACTTACTTTAATTTTCTTCATTTGTCTTGTACCATGCCCAGCCGGTGTTGTCTGCAGGCAGGCATCTGTATATCTTTTTATCAATGCTTCTCATTTGTCCGAATTCACATTCTGTGTGAAGACCGAGCTCTTCAACTTTCTTATCTTTTAATCTTATTGCGGTAAATATTTTTTTATTTAAAACATAGCATATTTTAGTAATAGATATTTGATCTTTTATCATACACGTCTTAATAAATATAATGCCCGCCAAGGAAGGAAGGCGGGCACTATTATTGTTCTTTCCCTAAAGACTAAAATAAGACTAAAATAAGACTAAAATTTAGGATGAATACTTGTTACTCCGGATAGACATCTATAAGAGTGAGACCATCATATACAAATATATAAATTACACCATCCAGGTCTACCTCTACATAAGTAATATCAGCAGAAGGATCTTCTGCCAGAATTTTTTGTACAATGGTTGAATTTTTTGAAATCTCATTTGAGAAGGATCCCGCCGGAAATGTAAATGTAAGTATAGCAATCGCAGCTAAAAAACATTTAAAGCTTTTCATATCTGTTCTCCCCTTAATTTAGTTTTTAACTTTTTTTTTGAACTGATCAAAACTAAGGAGAACTGAATTTCTATCCAAAGAAACTTTTTTTTAAAAGTTGCCCGCTCCTCACCGCCATTTAAAAACTAAATATGAATAAATACTTGTAATTATGAAAGAAATTCAATATTTTCGCATAGTTATTTTTTTACAAAAGGTTGCTCCCAAAAACGAAATAAGGCAATTATGAAATACAAAATAACAGAGCTTCTCAAAACTTTTTCACAGGAAGACATAAAAAATTTCAGGACATTTTTACTCTCACCTTATTTCAATGAAAGCCCGAAGCTTTCAAAACTTTATGAAGCTCTCATTCAGCATCATCCTTTATTCGATTCAAGACAGCTTACTGAAGAAAATCTGAGTCATAAGTTAAATCCAAAACTCACTTTTAAATTGTCCACAATGAAAGTTCTTTTCTTTGATCTTGCCAAAAAAGCGGAGGAATATTTAAAGATATTGAATTTTCAAAATAGACATGTTGAGGGAGATGATTTTCTGAGGAACGAATTATTCAAAAGGGGCCAGCATAAATTCATTGATCAGAATACCGAAAGGAACTCGATTGTTCTCGATAAGGAAGAAAATATTGATCTGGGATATTTTGTAAGAAGATTTCAACTGGTGACAGATGTATTAAATTCAAATCTCATAAGTCAGCCGCGGTCAAATTCGAAAGTCATAAATTCAAATATCCGGCTGATGTCAGAACGAGGAAAATATATTACGTATTTTTTTATAACAGAAATGGTAAGGATGTTTGACAACCTTTTAAATCTTAAGCGGACTTTTGTTATTGATGACCAGAAAAATTTTATCATCAGGATATTCAGAGAGATAGATTTTGAATCTCTTCTTCGATTTGTAATTTTGAGCACTGATAACAAGAAATATTCACGCATATTACAGCTTAATGTGCTTCTCATCCGGTTAACTTTAGAAAGTCATGATCAATCGTGTTATCTCAGATACAAGGATTTTTTAAAGAAAAATCTGAAATATCTGGGCCGGGATGTATCAAGGTTTCATTTTACCCAGTTAATGAGATATTGTATGGATAAAATATCAGAAAGGAAAAACTCGCAGAAATACGAGACTGAGCTGTTCAATATTTATAAATATATACTATCACATGGCTATTATAAAACAAGCGTTGCCGATTATTTTCCGATTGAGCTTTACAGAACCATACTTATCCGCGGACTTGAGATGAAAAAATACAAATGGACACTTGAGTTTATAAAGAAGTACTGTCCTAAGCTTCGTCCGGACAGAAAAGATAATATGTATTCCTACAGCATTGCGAAATATTATTTTCACAAAAAAAAGTTTGACAGCGCGATGAGGAATTTTCACGAGATACATCTCAATCACTTCATACTTAAGGTGGATCTGAAGGACATGATGCTGATGACATATTATGAGCTCGGATTGTATGATAATGCATTGTCACTTATTGAAACGTACAGAAGATTTCTTTCAAATACAAAGATACTTTCTCTTGACGAAAAAAAGAGATGCAGGAATTTCTTTTGCGTGATTCAAAAGATGATCCAGTATAAATATTCTTTCAATCCTTCAATAAAATATCTGGTAAAAAAGGGACTTCAGAATGAAATGACCAATCGTATTTGGCTTGAGGAGAAATTTGCGGAGCTTGACAGCAGATATGTACAATCTGCTTAAATACTGATCCATTTATCCACACCGCCTGCATTATACTTCATATTAACAAAATTCGTTATCGAGCCGCTTTACGCGGCACCACATTTTAAACACATTACCATTATCATCAGCCACTACACCAACCAGAGTCGGAATACCCTGCTTCTTTTCAGGAAATCCCTGCACCCATTCTTCACTGACCTGGGAGTATGAAACATTGAAAAGAATTATCATGGCTACCGGTACGAAAATTATATTCTTCATTTTACTTTCAAATTAATTATTACATTTTGATTATACTAAGAAAGTTTTATTATTTTGTGAGCCAATAAATATCTCTATTACTTTAATGCACAACAGTAAATTCATTCTCATCCTA
>JBDTLQ010000180.1:0-6788 GCA_039934715.1 Ignavibacteria bacterium
GGATCGCCAAGCTTGAATCTCACGGCTATATTAAATCATACAATGCCGTATTGAATCACAAAAAATTAAGACATGATATCACGTGTTTTATTTTTGTAGTAAGTGAGTCTTCAAAATATTATAAACAATTCATAGAACACTGCCGGAGCGTTAAGGATGTACTTGAATGTCATTCGATCACAGGAGATGGATCGCACATATTAAAGATAAGGACAGAGAACACTTCATCGCTTGAGAAGCTGTTGTCAAAGATCCAGAGCTGGCCAGGGGTAAAGTCAACCAAGACCAACATTGTTTTATCCTCTCATAAGGAAACTTCCGAGATAGAACTTAAAAATTAAATTTCATAAATAAAAAATAATTTAAAATGGCTGAGAAAACAACTCTTGAAGAACAAAAAGATAAGCTTAAACGGATCAATGATGTATTTAAGCTTATCAAAGAAAAAGAAATAAAAATGATCGATCTTCGTTTTACGGATCTTCCCGGTCAGTGGCAGCATCTGACGATTCCGATCTCAAAATTAAACGAGTCAACTTTTTATGAAGGGATTGGATTTGACGGCTCATCGATAAGAGGATGGAAATCTATCAATGATTCCGATATGCTGGCTGTCCCGGATCCTGCAACCGCAAACGTTGATCCGTTCATGACTACAAAGACACTTTCAATGATCTGTAATATAGTTGAACCCGGGTCAAAAGCAATTTACGAAATGGATCCGCGCAACATTGCAAGGAAAGCTGTAGAGTACCTTCGTTCAACAGGTATAGCCGACACTGCGTTCATAGGACCTGAAGCTGAGTTCTTTATTCTTGACCATGTGGCTTACAACATAAATGAATATTCGAGCTGGTATAAAATTGATTCAGTAGAAGGATTCTGGAATACCGGGAGTGAAAAGGAAACCAATCTCGGCCATAAGATAAGAATGAAGGAAGGTTACTTTCCTGTTCCTCCGTCTGATTCAACAAATGATCTGAGAAGTCTTATGGTGGAAAATCTTATCAATGTAGGTATTGATGTTGAGATGCATCATCATGAAGTCGCGACTGGCGGACAATCTGAAATTGATTTTAAATATTGCCCTCTGCTTGACTGCGCCGATAATTTACAAATGTTTAAATATATTGTTAAGAATACCGCGCGCTCGGTTGGAAAGTCCGCGACTTTCATGCCCAAGCCTATCTTTGGAGACAACGGAAGCGGGATGCATACACATGTAAGCTTATGGAAGGACGGACAGCCGTTATTCGGCGGAGACAAGTATGCAGGACTGAGCGAGCTTGCTTTATATTTTATCGGAGGGCTTCTAAAGCATGCACCGTCAATACTCGCTTTTACAAATCCAACAACAAACTCTTACAAAAGATTAGTGCCGGGTTATGAAGCTCCTGTTAATCTTGCATATTCAAAAAGCAACAGAAGCGCCGCGATCAGGATCCCGATGTATTCTGATAATCCGAAATCCAAGAGAGTAGAATTCAGATGTCCGGACGGTACAGCGAATCCATACCTTGCTTTTTCCGCGATCCTTCTTGCCGGCATTGACGGCATCATAAATAAAATAAATCCGGGAGATCCGCTTGATATTGATATTTACCATCTTGACGAACATGAGCTGAAAAAGATCCCGCATGCTCCGGAAGATCTGTCAGCTGCTCTGCACAGACTCGAAGAAGATAACGAGTATTTGAAACAGGGAAGTGTATTTACAGATCATATAATTGAAACATGGGTCGATTATAAAATGAAAAAGGAAGTTAAAGAAGTTCAGCTCCGGCCGCATCCATATGAGTTTCATTTGTATTATGAAGTTTAGTTCCGGAGATCTTTAATTTAACACAAGGCTCTAAGTCAAGAAGGAACAAATCTGTAAAAAATAAATCTTGTGTTTAATAAAAATAAAGTAAAAAATATTTTCCGGAACAAATTTTTATTTCGAATGTAGTAAGAGAAACTTTAAAAAAAAATATCATGAAAACTCAAAAGTTTCTCTTCCTTCTGGTGTCCTTGATTTTGTTAAACGGATGCTCAACCAAAAATAAGGACTTAAGTAATACTGAATCACCAAAAACTGTAACCTCAGAGACAGGGATATCTGATGATCAAAGAAGCGGTGCCAGTAGTGATAAGTTCAAAGTATCAGACGGCACACTATCAAAAGTTCTTTACAATAAGCCGGTCGAAGAAAAGATTCCGTCCCAGCTGAACCGGATGATAATCAAGAACGGAACTATAAACATTGAAATAGAGAAATTTGATGAAAGCGAAAAAAGAATTACTGAGGAGGTATTCAAAGTAAATGGATACATTACTAATTCGAATTCATCTATTGATGCATCAGGGAAAAAACAGGGTGTGATCCAGGTAAGAATCCCTGCGGATAAATATGATTCTTTTATTCAAAGTATCAGTTCGGTCGGGAAGGTAATGTCTCAGAAAATTTCAGGCAATGATGTTACAGAAGAATTCATTGATCTTGAAGCGAGACAGAAGACACAGAAAGAACTTGAAAAAAGATTGCTCGAGCTATTGAGCGAGAAAACAGCCAGGCTGACTGATGTCGTTGAAGTTGAAGAGAAGTTATCCGATGTAAGAGAAAATATTGAAAGGACCGAAGGACGAATGCGTTTTCTTAAAGACCAGTCATCCTTCTCTACTCTGAGTGTTTCGCTGTTCGAGCCGTCATTATTGCAGACATCATCAGGCGGCGGGTTCTTTTATGAAATCGGACAGGCATTCAAAAAAGGATTGAACGGGTTCACTGAAGTTTTAGCAGGTCTCGTAACTTTTATAGTTGCCTTTACACCAGTGCTGATCTTTGCTTTCATAATATTTATTATAATAAGAAAGTCGCTGATCAGCAGAAAGAAAAAGAGCGCGGCAGTACTGGTCAATTAAATAAGATAGAATTTTACCCTTAATAATTTAAGGTTTAAGTTTTAGATTGAACTGTGGACAATCAGAAAATAAAAGGCAGAGGGTCACAGTTCAATCTTCCTAACAGGTTTGAACAAATATACATCGATCACTCATCATATAAAGATTACCTCGAAGACAATGAAGAAGATCCGGAAAAGAATGTCGCGACAGAATTTTTTAATGACCACACAAAAACCATTCTTGCGAAAAACGACAGTCCTGACCTTGGCGCAGGATACAGTATAAATCCTTACAGAGGATGTGAACACGGATGTATATATTGTTATGCAAGACCCACTCATGAGTATCTCGGATTTTCATCGGGACTTGATTTTGAAACTAAGATAATGGTAAAGCGTGATGCCCCGATCTTACTTGAAGAAGCTTTCCGGAAGAAAGGCTGGGAGCCGCAGACAATTTTCTTTTCGGGTAATACAGATTGTTACCAGCCCGTTGAAAGAAAGCTGCAGATCACCAGGTCATGTCTTGAAGTTTTTCTTAAATACCGAAATCCTGTAGCAATAATTACAAAAAATGCTTTGGTGCAGAGAGATATTGATGTTTTAAAAGAACTCAGTGAATTGCAACTGGTAAGAGTAATTATTTCAATCACTACATTGAAAAAAGAGATCCAGAGAAAAATGGAGCCGCGGACATCTACTCCGCAAATGAGATTGAAAACTCTTGAAGCATTGTCCTCCAACGGCATTTCAACGGGAGTTAATGTCGCTCCGGTAATTCCCGGTCTTACGGATGAAGAGATTCCATCCATACTGAAAGAAGCCGCCGCACACGGAGCAAAGTTCGCCGGTAAGGTTGTAGTCCGTCTCCCGTTTGCGGTTAAAGATCTTTTTTCTGAATGGGTGAAGAGAGAATTTCCTGACAGGGCAAATAAAATTATCCACAGGATAATGGATCTCCGAGGCGGAAAGCTCTATGACAGCACATGGGGAAAGCGCATGACAGGGGAAGGTGAATGGGCTGACACGATTCATAAAATTTTTGAGGCAAGCTGTAATAAGCTGGATCTTAATAGAGATAAATATTCACTGAGAAAAGATCTTTTCAGAATTCCGGAGAATCAAACTGATCAGTTAAATTTATTTTAGAAAGTTTATTACTTCAATTTGTTTTATGAAAAGCTCTGCAAATGTTTACTATGGTTTTTTTGAAAATGAGGATGAGTATATTATTCACAAATGTCTTTAAAAATAATTTTAAATTCTTTCAGCTATAAAAAATCCGGGATACCTGCGGATACGTCCGGTAACGGCGGAGGATTTGTCTTCGACTGCAGATACATTTACAATCCGGGAAGGAAGGAAGAGTTTAAATCCTTATCCGGTCAGGATAATGATGTCATAACTTTTCTGGATTCACAGGATGAAATGAAAAATTTCCTCAATAATGTTTTTGAAATAATTGATCCCGCTATCGAAAATTATCTCGAAAGAAATTTTACAAACTTAATGATAAGCTTCGGATGTACGGGCGGTCAGCATCGCTCGGTTTACGCGGCAGAAAAAACAAGAGAACACATTTCAAAAAAATACCCGGAAGTAATTATAGAACTTCATCACATCCAGCTGGAGAAAGGTCTCAACATCGTCTAAGAAAACAAACATAAATACCTATCCCTCATATGAGAATAAGATCATTGAGAGAAGAACTTTTCATCTTCATCTAATCTCACAGGTCTTCAACGGACTCTCCTTCGGCATACTAATGCTTCAGGATGTAATACTTAAAAAATCACTGCTCGCTTCCGATTTCCAGGTAACCTTTCTTATTTTTCTTACAAGCTCGGCTTTTCTGTTTTCCATCTATGGCACCGAATTAATCAACCGTTCAAATAATCAGGCTCGGACAATCATCGGAATGGCTGTCATCAGCAGAATGTTTTTGTTCCTGATCCCTTTTTTTGAAACGCCGAACTTTTTTATTTTTTGCATAGCGGCAATGAGTTATACCGACTCTCTGATAAAGCCGTCATGGAACACAGTCTTCAAGCACAATTACACCAGCGAAAAGAGAAGTGTTCTTTATTCCTATGCGTCGAGTCTGTATACTGTGATCGTTCTTATTGTAACTACATTACTGGGCTATCTGCTTGATCTGAACTATGAACTGTATAAAGTCTTTTATCCTCTTGCCGGTCTGTTTGATATACTGGCTTACATAAATCTTGCAAAGATGATCTCAATAGGAAGATCCATTGAGCATAATTTTCATGATAAGTTTAAAGGAGTGATCTCGGGGAAATTAATTAAGGACATTATCATTCTGCCGGTAAGAAATTTAATAAGAATTTTCAAAGAGAATAAGCCCTTCTTCAGATTCGAGATCAATTTCTTTCTATACGGAATGGCATTCATGATAGCGAGTCCCGCAGTGCCGATATTTCTTGTACAGACCTTAAATCTGGATTATGCTCCGATCTCAGTTGCCAAGGGACTTGTATTTTACGCAGCTACAATTTTGTTTACACCGATAATGGGAAAGATACACGGGACCGGAAATCCCACAAAGTTCTGCGGCTATCTGTTCCTTGCCCTGGTATTTTATCCTCTGCTGATGCTGTCGATAAAATACTTTGGATCTGATAACCATCTGATCTCGCCGGAAGTGTTACTTTACTTTACTTACTTTTTCTTTGGAGTTGTAATGAGCGGGGTTACACTGTCTTGGAATCTTAGCTCCATTTATTACGCGCCGCATTCGGAAGTCGCGAACTACCAGGCGGTTCATATTACGCTTACCGGAGTACGCGGGTCATTCGCACCGTTCATTGGATATCTTATATTAAAATACATTTCAATTGAAGCGACATTCATTGTTTCAGCTATCTTGTTTCTTATAGCTGGATTTATGATGATGAAAGAAAGCAGGAAACACCGGCTAAGAATAATAAATTAGGAATTAGGAATTAGGAATTAAGAATTACGAATTAAGATCACATCCTTGTAATTTGAAATTTGTAATTTGAAATTCCTAATTCCTAATTCTCAATTCTTCTCTCGACTACCACAGCTGTCCCGTAAACAAGCACTTCGGTGACTCCGGCCGCGATCTCATTTGCATCATACCGCACTCCGATAATTGCATTGGCACCAATCTCTTCCGCATGTCTGATCATCAGTTCAAACGCATCCTGTCTTGTCTTTTCACAAAGTTCAGTATAAAGTGTAATATCACCTCCCACCAATGTCTGAAATCCCGCTCCAATATTCGCGAATACATTTCTGGATCTTACAATGATACCTCTCACAATTCCAAGATTTTTTATAGTTTTGCATCCTTCGAAATCGAATGCTGTTGTAATAAAACATTTATCCATAAATTTTTTTTATTTTTATCCAAAGTATTGAAATCAATTTTCAAATTCCATTAAATAAAGTGGCATGAAGTTGTCAATAATTTAGTATAAAACTAACATTGATTTGTAAGTTTAATTACAAATTTGGAAAAGGTAAATTACATAAATTAATATCATTGGAATCTAAAAAAAATGTTGTTGTTGTCGGAGCAGGGTTCGGAGGTTTACAGGCAGTCAAGAAATTATCAAAGTGTAAGGATCTTAATATCACATTGATCGATAAGACCAATCATCATTTGTTTCAGCCGCTGCTTTACCAGATAGCAACAGCGGTATTAAGTCCTGCTGACATCGCCATCCCATCCCGTTCACTTACTGAAAAGATGAAAAATGTTACCGTCATAATGGATGAAGTAACACGTGTTGATAAGGAAAACAACCTTGTCTATTTCGACGGAAGGTCAATAAAGTACGACTTCCTTGTTTTAGCAATGGGCGCGCGCACAGGTTATTTTGGTCATGATGACTGGAGAAAATACACATCTTC
>JBDTLQ010000181.1:0-6771 GCA_039934715.1 Ignavibacteria bacterium
GGAAGCATTCAGTTTGAATTTCTGGGCGGCAATACTCTTACATCATATCCGAATACAAAATACATGAAGGCAAAAACCGTTGGAACAGTTACACCCGGGGTTTATACAGTTACAATTACCGGACAGGGTAGCAATGGAACACCTGTTCACAAGAGAACAGTTAGTCTTACTGTAAATACAACTGTGGGTCCGACAATTTGTGAGGATTTCAGCGTAACTAAATTTCCACCTTCTTCAATGTTTGATGAATATACAGGAACAGAATACTGGTCGAGAAATTCTGTAAGTGCATACGGGATCGGATCAGGTTCTGCCAAATTTGATTTCTATAATGCCTCAGTAATTCCTACAGTTCAATCATTGACTTCAAATAATTTTCCAAATACTGCGGCAAGTTCCTACTTAACTTTTGATGAAGCATATGCACCTTATACTTCTCTTGGACCTGATACTTTAGTTGTTCAAAGTTCTGCAGACTTCGGAGCAACATACAGCACTTTGGCAACACTGTTAGGAAAAGCAGACGGCACCGGTGAATTAAATACTGCATCTGGGACAACATCAGAATTCACTCCTTCAAGCAAGCAATGGGCGCCGAAGATCTATTCTCTTCCTGCTGGAACAAATAAAATAAGGCTTGTTGCAAAAAGCGGATATGGAAATAATTTATACGTTGATAATATTTGTGTGCAGGTGCTTCCGGATGCTTCAGCAAACACCAGTTGTGCAATAGCAGAAGGTTTTTACAGATCAACTCCAGTACCTAATGCAATTCAAGATACCATCAGATTGTATCTCAAACGGTTCGATTTTCCAAATATCACAGTTGATTCGGCGATTACGGTGTGGAGTACTTCCAGTGGATGTTTCTCCTATTCATTTGATAAAGCATTAAGTGGAAATTATTACATTGTGTGGAAACACAGAAATTCAATTGAAACATGGACAGCAGTCTCCTACGGATATACCAGAGGAGCTTCTTTACCGGGTCTTGACATAATTAATGATGTTTCTTTAGTGCTGGGAAATAATGAAAAGCAGATTGCCCCCAATCCATTTTATGGAATGTTTGGAGGAGATGTGATACGTGATAATGTTGTCAATCTGAATGATGTAACCGCTGTGACAAATGATTTTATTACTTTTGAAACAGGGTATATTCAGACTGATCTTACCGGCGATAACATCACTAATCTGAATGATATACTTATTGTGTATAATAATAATGTGCTCTTCGTAGCGAGAGTAGCTCCGGCAGGTGCAACACCGGAACCTCCACCTTCAAAGAACATTGATACAAAAGTTAAGACATTTAAGAATGATGCAGAAAAACAAAAGTATGAATCTGAAAAGATCGCAAGCATTTTAGCTGAGAAACAAAAAGCTGATGAACAGATCAAGCTTGAGCAGCAAATTAAACTGAATAATGAAAAGAGAGCGAGATTATTAAAACGTAATCCGCCGTCTCATATGATCAATTCAGGTCGGGAAGGGAAGCATGGACTTGAATAAAATTAAATAGATAACTTGAATCATAAATAATTTTCAAATAAAAAGCCCTGACGATTTAATCATCAGGGCTTTTGTTTTGTGTTAAAAGGAAAATATTCTGAGTGGTATCTAATTAAATCTTTATTTCAACATGATCATCTTCTTAATTTCGCTGAAACCATTAGTTTCCATTTTGTAAAAATAAATACCGCTTGTTAAATTTTCACCGCTGAAATCAACTTCATAATTACCAGCTATCTGTTGCTCGTTTACCAATGTTGAAACGACTCTTCCAATTTGATCATAAACTTTGATTGAAACAAATTCAGCATATGGCAATGAATAGCTGATCGTTGTATTAGGATTAAACGGGTTCGGATAATTCTGATTTAAATTAAATGAAGAAGGAACAGAGCCGGTTTGAGTATGTATTCCTGTGGGAGCATTTGTAAGTTCAGTCTGAGTTCCCGGTATAGTAAAAGAAATTGGAAATCCTAAAGAAGTGAGATCAACACTTATTGAAGGTATGACCTCCTTTATTCTCCATCTGCCTTCCGAGATATAAACCGTGTCAGGTCTTGTAATTATCGGGATATAAAGGATTGGAGGAAGCAGCCCATAACTTACGGTGTATGTAAGTAAAAACTTTTTAGCCGTCAGATCCCCATTTACAGTTGAAACAGTCTGATCATTCAGTCTTCTGCCTGCTGCAGAAATTCTTAAAGGAAGAGTAAGTGTATCAACCTGAAGGGTAGTGTCTTTTGAAAAAATTGTATAGTTGGTATTGACTGTCTGTCCGAATCTGTAAACATTATACCATGCTTCAAAAGATCTCAGGAAATTCACGATCGTAATTGAATCAAGAAACGGGATCTGGTTGATATAGCTTAGCAGATTGAGATAATAATAACCGTTGGCAGCCTGAAAATTGAAATGGTTTGTATCAAGATAAGGAACATTTTGATTAATTGATGTCAAACCTGTTTTTGAAAGTACAGTGCTGGCAAGTAAGCCCTGGTAAGTTCCTACAGCTGAAAAGGAATCGATCTGGAAAGTAGCAAGGTCAGTCTGCGGATTGTTAAGAGAATCAAGCGGAGTATTTTTGAAATACCATTTATAACCCGGCGCTGACGGAAAAAATGTGGACGCGATTTGTGAATAAGAAATATTGGTAAAGATTATCACAAGCAAAGCTGAATATACTAATTTCATTTATGACTAAAGTTAAGTTAAACAAAATTAGAAATACTGCTTAAAGAAAACAAACTCAAAATATTTCTTTTACATATAAATTTGCGGCAGTAATAATTATTATTGCAGGTTTAAAAAAATAAAAAAACAAAATGCAGATAGGTGAATACAAGCTATATCCGGTTCAGACAGGACTATTCAGACTTGACGGAGGCGCGATGTTTGGCGTTGTTCCGAAAAACCTGTGGCAGAAAACAAATCCTTCAGATGATCAGAACAGGATCGAAATGTGTACCCGGGCATTGCTCCTCGATAATGGTAAAAAAAAGATCCTCATAGATACCGGCGTTGGATATAAACTCTCTGAAAAAGTGAACAAGATATATGATGTCGATTTTTCCGAATATACAATTGAGAAAGGTCTGAATGATCTTAATTTAAAAAAAGAAGACATTACTGATGTTATACTGACTCATCTGCATTTTGATCATACGGGAGGAAGCACTTATTATGATGAAGACAGAAAACTTAAACCGGCTTTTCCAAACGCGGTGTATCATGTTCAGGAGAAACAATATGAGTGGGCGTTGAATCCGACAGAAAGAGACAGAGCAAGTTTTTTTCCGGAGAACTACAAACCTCTTGAAGATAATAAGACGTTGAACAAGATAAATGGTGAATTCCGTTTTGATGAATTCATAACATTGCTTCCGGTAAATGGTCACACAAGCAATATGCAGCTGATAAAAATCTCAGACGATGAAAACACATTGCTGTACACTGCAGATCTTATACCGACAGCAGGTCATGTTCCCGCGCCTTACATTATGGGTTATGATCTTTTCCCATTGACCACACTTGAGGAGAAGCACAAATATCTAAAAGATATCAGCGAAAATAACTGGACAGTTTTCTTTGAACATGATCCTCATAACGAATGCGTCAAGGTTGGTCAAAATGAAAAAGGATACTTTATCACTGAACGGTTTAAGATTGTTTAGACAGGACAACAGGATTGCAAAAGAAATTATAAAAAAGAAATTTATAAAAAATTGCATGAAATTAGTTATTCTTGAAAACATAAATCTTGAAAACATAAATAAAGTGTTTAAGTTATCCTGTCTAAATTTGTTATTCAAAGAGTTGAATATTTACTTCTTTTATTTTGTCTGTTACTGATCAATATTTATTTCTAAATTTTATTTAATCAGATAACAGGATATATTATTCCTGTACAAGTTGTTCTTTTGAAATAATTGAATAGTTGCTTTTAATTAAAGCTGAAAGAAAATTATGATTGATGATGAATATAAATTAAAAGTTCTTACAGAGAAGATCATTGGATGCTGCTTTAAAGTTTATAACAAAATGGGATTTGGCTATCTGGAATCAGTATATGAAAAGTGTTTAATGATCGAGTTTAGAAAATCAAATATAGGTGCTGAATTTCAGAAACCGATCACGGTCAGTTATGACGGATATGTTGTCGGAGAATTTTATGCTGACGTATTGATCGAGGACAATATAATAATTGAGGTCAAATCCATCAGGCAGCTTTCAAAAATTCATGAGATGCAGCTTGTGAATTATCTTGTTTCAACCGGCAAGGACATTGGCTTGCTGATCAATTTCGGAGAAGAACGTGTTGAGGTAAAAAGAAAGCTCAGAGTTCTTCCGCTAAGATACAGAGAATGAACGATCCAATATTTTATTTTTATTCAAAAGATATTTTATAAATTATTAAATGTCCCCGGTACTGATTATTTGTTTTATCTTTTTATATTTCTCCATACTTCTTACCATTTCATGGTATACAGGAAGAAATGCAACAAGCCAGTCTTACTACATTGGAAATAAACAGTCACCATGGTTTCTTGTAGCCTTTGGCATGATAGGGGATTCGCTTTCGGGCGTGACATTTATATCCATTCCCGGAACTGTCGCTAAGGATCAGTTCTCATACATGCAGCTTGTAATGGGATATCTTCTGGGATATTTTATTATCGCAAAGGTTTTACTTCCATTGTACTACAGGCTTAACCTTACTTCTATTTATTCATATCTCGGACAAAGGCTCGGTCCTTTTTCCGAAAAAAGCGGTTCTTTCTTTTTTGTTATTTCAAGACTGATAGGCGCCGCGTTCAGGCTTTATATATCAACAGCAGTTCTGCAGATATTTATTTTTGATAAATGGGGAATTCCTTTTTCTGTAACCACAATTATAGTGATCGGACTTATTCTTGCATATACTTACCGCGGAGGAATAAAAACACTTGTGTGGACAGATTCGGTTCAATCTTTATTTTTGCTGATGGGCGTGATTCTTTCCATTATTGTTATTGCAAATACACTGAACTTAGGTTTTTCTGATATGATCACGGCTATCAAAGACTCACCTTACTCAAAAGTATTTTTCTGGGACTGGCAGGAAAAGAATTTTTTCCTGAAACAATTTCTAAGCGGTGTGTTTATCGCAATCGTTATGACAGGGCTTGATCAGAATATGATGCAGAAGAATCTGAGTATAAGAACTCTTCCTGAGGCGCAAAAAAATGTTTACTGGTTCAGCGGGATACTTGTCTTTGTTAATTTATTCTTCGTAGCGCTTGGGGCTTTACTTTATATATATGCAAATTCCGCGGGAGTAAACATACCGGTAAAGACCGATGAATTGTTTCCTCTGCTCGCGCTGAATTATCTCGGAGGCTTCGCAGCTATAGTCTTTGTTCTGGGAATTACTGCCGCTACTTTCTCAAGCGCTGATTCCGTGCTTACAACTCTGACAACTTCCTTCTGTATTGATTTTCTTAAGCTGAATACAAAGAAAGAGAATGTCATGCAGACGAGGATCAGGCATATCGTTCATATTTCGTTTGCAGTGATTCTGCTCCTGGTTATCATCGCATTCCGTGAAATTAATAATGACGCGGTGATCAATACTGTTTTCAAAGTAGCCGGTTATACTTATGGTCCTCTCCTTGGATTATTCGCATTCGGGTTATTTACGAAAATTTCCGTCCGAGATAAATTCGTACCCATTGTATGCATCCTTTCGCCGATAATAACATATCTGCTCGATGTGAATTCAGTCACACTTTTCAGTGGATACAAATTCGGATTCGAGCTTCTGCTTCTTAACGGACTTATAACTTTTACAGGTCTTCTTCTATTGAACAAAGGAAAAAACGAGACAGACACGGGTAACATTGTAAGTGATATGGGATCCAAAATTGAAATGTTTGAAAACTGAAAAACTGACCGGGCATTTTTATCGTATATGCTTTTGTAGCAAAATAAAATGAGCAGATCAAAAATACTTTTCTTATTCTTTATTTCAATTTTCATCCTATTCGTTTCAGAGATAATTTCCGCTCACCCAATAAAGGATCTTGATAAACTTTCAACAGTTGATATCGGATGGGTGTATGTACAGCTCGGCTTTACACACATACTTCCATATGGAATAGATCATATCTTGTTTGTGCTTGGTCTATTTCTTTTGAGCCCCAAGATGAAACCACTTCTCTGGCAGATATCTGCCTTTACCGTAGCTCACTCGATAACATTGTCACTTTCAATGTTCAATGTGATAAGCATACCTTCATCAATCGTGGAACCTGTAATAGCCATATCGATCGTATTCATAGCTGTTGAGAACATTGTAACAAAAGACCTCAAACCATGGAGGATCGGGATCATATTTTTATTCGGACTGATTCACGGACTGGGATTTGCCGGAGTACTTAAAGAGCTCGGTCTTCCCGATAATCAATTCGTTACCGCATTACTATGTTTCAATGCCGGAGTTGAACTTGGTCAGATCACTGTTGTGCTGATCGCCTTCTTTGCTGTTGGATTCTGGTTTCAATCTAAAAAATGGTATCGTGACAGAATAGTAATTCCTGGTTCATTGCTGATAGCCGTTATCGCATCTTACTGGACTGTTCAAAGGATATTTTTCCCGGAATAGAGTTATGTCAATGACTCAAGGCTTTAGTTAATTTAAGGTCACAGTTTTTAACTAAATTTATAAGGAGAACAAAATGAACACATTGAAATCATTTCTAATCCTTTCTTTAATTTTTATTA
>JBDTLQ010000182.1:0-6750 GCA_039934715.1 Ignavibacteria bacterium
GACCCTGACGACGGGAGTTGAGCGGACGTCAGGAACACGGATAAAACGGATGCGACGGAGAATCCGAGCGACATTTTGAACACTGATTGAACTGATGTGACGGATCTTCACTGATTTTTTTAAGAATTATTTTTTTAAGCCATTTCAATGAATTGGTTATGATCCGTGCTTATCCGTTTCATCCGTTTAATCCGTGTTCTTATGTAGTGGCAAATTGATTAGTTTTTTTAAATTTAAAATTGAAATTAAATAATGTATCATCTCACAATTTTATATCAGACTAAATAAATGCGTTCGATATTCTTTGGATTATTTTTTCTTTGTTTCATAAATGCATCCGCGCAGGATAAATATGATGCAGACAGTATTTACAATGTAACACAGGGTTTTATTGACAGTAAGAACTGGAACGGTCTTATAAAATACGGAGAGACGGCTTTAAACAATCGTGTTGAATCATTCGTTTTAAGAACCCGTCTCGGCATGGCGTATTTTGCGGTAAAAAATTATTTCAAGGCGATCCCAAATTTTGAAAAAGCGAGAAGCCTTAGCAGGGATCCTGAAATAGCGGAATACCTTTATTATTCTTACCTGTTCACGGGCAGGGAAGAGGATAAAAATTTTATCTTCTATGAACTCCCGAAAGGATTGCGGAGAAGATTAAAGCCGCTTGAAAATTCATTCGTTGATAATATTCATGCGGAATATGGAAAGGGCTTTTCAAATGATTTCAAAAAGAATGAGGATCTGGATCTTCAGGCTGAAGGGGGTGTTTACGGTGAACAGACACTGAACGGTGATCATGATTTTTTTAATGCGGGTTTAAAACAGATCCCGCTGAGATTTATTACAGTAAGTTATGATTATACTTACAGGAAGATCTCAAAAGAAAAGAAGATTCAATTTGATGATACTTATAATATCACTGACAAATATTTTCAGTATCATAACCAGTTTTACAACAGGTTTGATTTTCGAGTTTTAAACGGCTTATCCGTAAGTCCTGCAGCGCATTACATAAGTATAAAGGACAGCACTTATTATCCGGATGACACTGATCTTTCTTTGTATCCGCTAAGATCAGAAAGCTTTACAGAAAATTTTGTATTATCACTTGCTGCTTCAAAATATCTTTCTATTTTTAATTTCGGGATTAACGGTAGTTTTTCATATCTGAATAAAGAGCATCAGTCTCAGTATGGTCTGCTGGTAAAATGTTTTCCATTCAGCAAAGTAAATTTCTATTCACTTACAAAATTGGTTCTTCATAATCAGCAGAATGTACAAAATCTTATCACATCACAATCATTCGGAGGAAGAATCGGAAAATTTATTTATGAAGCGAATGTGACGTTTGGCAATCAGTACAACTTTAATGAAGCGAACGGCTTCATCGTATATGACGACCCTGATGTGATCAAGTACAGGATCGGCGCTGATCTGAAGTACAATATTTCTTATAACTTCAGCGCGCATCTTTCATACAATTTTCAGCACAGGGAAAGACAATACTTTACCTATAGCTTTTCAATTGAAAACCCCGGCGCAATAATTCAAAAAGCAAATTATGACATGAACACTCTTGTCATCGGAATGAATTATATTTTCTAAGTCCGGATCTTATTTTAAGACCAGCATCTTTTTTGCCGATACTATTCTGTTATCAATTGATAAACTGTAAAAATATATTCCTCCCGCTAAATCGTTTCCCGTAAACGTTACTCCGTATTTGCCTGCATTTTGAATCTTGTTAATTAATACATTTACTTCTCTTCCGCGGGCATCATAAACTTTCAGGATCACATTTGAACTTTTGCTGATACTATAGTTTATCACTGTCTCAGGATTGAAAGGATTCGGAAAATTCTGATAAAGATATGCTGCAGGATCTATTACTTCCTTATCTGAAACAGAAGCTAAGGTGTTGCCGCTAACCTTCGAACTTAGTATCGTCCCGTATTCCCCGAATGCAAACAATTCATCATTCACTTCGCTCACCGCAAAGAGCTCATTAGTAGTGATCTTTGGAATTATAGACCAGCTGTTACCGCCATCATCCGAGGTAACAATTGTTCCCGAGTTTCCCGCAATGATCACTTTTCCTGCTTTCGGATAATTAATGGAATTCAAAGTATTTACCGGTCCGGGAAATTTTCTTTCCCATTCATTTCCACCATCCTCTGTTTTGAAAACCGCTCCGTAGGTCCCGGCAATAAATCCGTTCAGAGGGTCCGAAAATGAAATTGATCTCAGATCTTCATCAGTGATATGATAACTGTGCCAGCTTTCACCGGCATCAAATGACTTTAAAATATCTCCGTTGCTTCCCGCTGCGAACCAATTTGTGTTATTAAGAAATGCAACTGAATTCAAAACTCCGAATCCTAACGAATCATAAACTTCGTACCAGTTCACTCCGCCGTTATCGGTTTTGAAAATGAATGCTCTGCCGTTTTCCGGATTGCCCCCGGCGGCAATTCCAATTTCATTAATGAAACGAATGTCATTGTAATCAAGATTTGTGTAATGTGTCTGATCCGTCCACGATCTGCCGAGATCTGTTGTCTTAAATATTACTCCCCGATCTCCCGCAACGTAACCCGTTTTATCGCCTTCGAAATATATTGCCCGAAGAGCTTTTGTAGTAAAGGTGTCAAGACTATCCCAGCTTGATCCGCCATTTTCTGTCTTAATCACTGATCCGTTTTCTCCTACAGCAAATCCGGTTGAATTATCTGTAAAGCAGCTTTTGTAAATAGTTTTTTTATTACCCGCAGCCGTGAACCATTTAATCCCTCCGTCAGTGCTTCTTATGATCGTGCCTCCGCCTCCCGAAATATTTATATGCAACGCGTCAGAAAAATTTATGTCATACATTGTAAATGATTTTGCATATGAAGGTCTGAACGAAGAGTCTTTGGTCCAGTTGATGCCTCCGGTGGAAGTTCGGAGAATTGTTCCGAAGTCCGTGATTATGTATCCTGAATTCTTATCGACAAAACATATGCTTCTGACGAGATCAACGCTGCCGCCGAATAAGTATGGAAGATCGAGCGAGGTCTTTGTCCAGTTCAATCCCGCGTTTACAGATTTGTAAAATATACCATGCGGTGAATTACCTGCTGCATAGATTGTAATGCTGTCAGCATATGCAATTCCAGTGACCGCGGTTGAAGGATCTATATCCGCATTGAGCTGAGTAAAGGTCTTTCCCCCGTTAATGGTTTTTAAAATTGTATTGTATCCTCCGATAACTCCGGTACTTTCATTCAGAAAGCTCATACAAAATAATGACGCATTGATAATTGACTTTGGCTGCTGCCATTTGATGCCGCCGTCTTTTGTTTTTAAAATTGTACCTGACAGCCCGGTTATGTACCCAGCTGTTTCATTTATAAAAAAAATATCATGAAGATAACTGCTCACGCCGCTTGAACATTGAAACCAGTTCTTTCCTCCGTCACTTGTTCGTAAAATTATTCCGTCTTTGCCGGCGGCAAATCCTGTATTTGAATTCACAAAGAGTATTTCAGAAAGATCTTTGTCAGATTGGGATGATTGTAAAGCCCAGGTGAGTCCGCCGTCTGTTGTTTTGATGATCGTTCCAAATGCGCCTGCTGCATAGCCTGTATTAGCTTCAGGAAAACTTACTGAATAGAGTAAGTTCCCTGTAGGGACTGGTTGAATCCAGTTCCACACGTTTTGTGAATGGCTTTCGCCGGATAAAATTATTGTTAATATTAAAAATACTTTTAAATAAATTCCTGCTCTGCATCGGATCAGTACAAATTCATTAGCCATCTTTATTCTCCTTTCAATAAAATTATTGAAAAATAAAAATGACTATATGTTAAGTCAAATTGTAAATATTCCCGGTTGTGAAAAATTTGTTTTACCACTAAGGCACAAAGACACAAAGATCAAAATATATTTTTCTTTGTGCCTTAGTGACTTGGTGGTAAAACGTTCACTTCAAAAGTGACATCATCTTTGTATCGGAAAAACTACCTGCAGTCAGTTTGTAAAAATAAGTACCGCTTGATAAACCCTCAGCATCAAAGGTAACTTCATAGCTTCCTGCAGGTTTTGACTCATTGACCAGTGTGGCAACTTCTTTCCCTAAAACGTTATAAACTTTTAACAATACCTGACCACTGAAATTTAATTTGTAACTTATAAGAGTTGCCGGATTAAATGGGTTCGGATAATTTTGTGCAAGCTCAAACTTCTGCGGAAAAATTTGGTTCCCGTTTGAAATTCCCGATACTATTCCCTGTCCTTCAGTCGCGTTATAAAAAGTATTCACTCCAACATTTGTTGCAACTTCCCTTAAGCCTCTTGGCCAGATTATTATAAGCGAATCAATAACCGAAGCATTTCCAAGACCGAAGTGAACATTAAGCATGTTCATTGAATTAAATGAATTCTGTGAAAGCACCTCGCGAAACTGCCATGTCGGAACCCCGTTGATTGTTGCTTTTACTTTTACCTTCGCGCCGATAGCTGACTTGTTGGAAAGATTACTCATCGCGCCGCCGCCAATGCATTTTATGTTTATCCATTTATTTCCGTTGGTCAGATCGTTGCTGTACAATCCTTTGGATGATGTAGAGCCTGTCACATAAAGGTCAAGTGTTCCGTTGTTATCATAATCTCCCGCTGTCGCGCCAAAATTTCCGCCTGCAATTGTTACAACCGATAAACTGTCCATGCGAGTAAATGTACCGTTGCCGTTGTTGTTATAATATCTTGCGGGAAGCGGAACATCTCTCGTTTCAAAGCAATCGAGATCACCGTCATTATCGAAATCTCCCCAAAGATTCGTAAGATAAGCCCCTACATCTGAAACGATCGGACCGACCTGTGCCTCAGTCATTCTTTCATAAACGCCATTGTTATTTCTGTAAAGCCGGTTAGGCACTGAAGAATAATTTGTAAGGAACGCATCGAGGTCTCCGTCATTATCATAATCAATTGTATTCCATACCTGTCCGTCCTGCAGGTCAGTCGTAAGAGGAGAAAGATTTAATCTTACCAAATTAGCGGTGCCTGTTTCCATCAGAGTATTTTTATACAGATTATCCAGACCCGGACTTCCGCCGGGACCTTAGCCTATGAACAGATCCATATCTCCATCCTGATCATAATCAGTCCATGTTGGAATTGTGAAAGGGGCCAGAGTATCAGTCAGACCCGGAAAATTTATCCTTGTAAATGTTTCATCGCCGTTGTTGTGATACAGCCTGTTAGGATGATTGACGGTTCCGAAATTATTCGCCGCCACTATTACAAGATCCGTATAGCCGTCATTATCATAATCCGCCATCGCGCATCCCCAGCCTGTATTGTATGCAGAGTCACCGATCTCTCCTGAAGTTATTCTGATCAGCGCGCTGCCTCCGTTGTTCTTAAACAAAAAAGAATTCGGTCCGCCTGTGGAGGTAACATACCCGTCGATGAATCCGTCATTATTAAAATCAGACCAGGTGTTGCTCAGCGTCGGAGCCTGCACCCCCATTATGGATTCCAGCTGTACAAAATTTCCGCCGCCGAGATTCTTGTAAATCGCTTTACGGTTAACGTAAAGATCAAGCAGCCTGTCATTGTTAAAATCGATCCAGCTTGAACCGAAATAATTTCCCGAGAACACATCGGTCACGATGGGATTATTTGTATCGGTGATCTTTACAAAATTCTGCGCAGGTAAATTTGCATTAAAAATAAATGCCGCAATTATGATAATTAATTTTTTATACGAGGGTCTGAATGAAGCTTTAAACAAATACATAATATCTCCTTCTTTTTTAAATTTAAACAAAATTAAAGAAGTATTATCAATTAAGACATCTCACAAGTGTATGGTTTTTTAATTGTTCCTAATATACCAATTTAACTTATATTGAAAAATTTTACAAAAGGTCATTGTGTTTAAAGGAACTCAGTCAGAAGTTGTTTGGTTTTGCTTTTTAATTTTCTATTCCATAATTTTATAAAGTGATAAAACTATTCGCCAAATATTTTTCTATGATCCTGATATTAGTCTTAATTAATTCTAATTTCAGTTTTGCATTCACCAGTATGTTTTGTAAAATGGGAATGAAAAATATCTGTGAATGTGAGAGCAGATCAGATAATAATACCACGCAAATAAGATCCGGGTCCGAATGCTGTAAGCTTAAGATAAATGAAACAAATAACTCGGTTACGCTTGAATCACATAAATTAATAGTAATAAAAGAAATTTCTTTTCAGACTGTTCATTATTTCCTAACCATCGCATCAAATTACAATTTAACAGGTAATACTCTATTCTATTCGAAACACTGCATACCTCCTTCTGATATACCTGTTTTAATCTCATCTCTTCTTATTTAAAAACATCATTTTATAAATCTATTAACTGCAAAAACTTTTAGTTTTGCGGTGTGCTTTATTTTACCAAAATAAGATTATTTAAAATGAAATTTATTTTATTAAATATATTATTGTGCCCGAATCTTCTTTTCGGACAGCAGGATTCTAACAAGAGTCTTCAAAATCCCGGGTTGAATGATTTGATCAATTCAGCATTAGAGTCTAACTTAAAGATAGCTCCGGTTGAATTGGAGAGAAAGATTTTATTATCCAAAATTGAACAGGTAAATAAACAGCCTTCACCAACGGCTCAGTTTATGGTTGATTTTCTGCCGGTTAACCTTGAGAATGCAGGAGAATATTCTCTCATTTATTCACAGCCGTTAAAATTATTTG
>JBDTLQ010000183.1:0-6741 GCA_039934715.1 Ignavibacteria bacterium
AATAAATAACGGAGAGCATGATGCAAAAAATTACTTTGACCTTGGTTATGAGTATCAGAAAAACAATAATATGGAGGAAGCAATAGAGAATTATGAAAAGGCTCTCAAAATAAACCCGAAGATTAAGTTTGCAAATTATAACCTTGGAATCATCTATAATGAAAAGGAGGATTTTAATGAAAAGGAGGTTTTTGAAAAAACCATTGAGTACTTCAATAAAGAAATTAAAAACTATCCCGACTATCTAAATTCATATTACAATTTAGCTTTAATTTACGAAAAAAAAGAAAGATATCAAGATGCAATTGACATTTATGAGGAAATTACTAAAAAGGATAAGGCTTTTGCAACAGATTTTTTTAATCTTGCTCATGCATATCAAAAGGTTGATAAACCTATCGAAGCAATTAAAAATTATACAGCGGCAATTGAAAAAGATAAAAAATATTTGGCAGCTTATGTAAATCGTGCTTTAATTCATGAACAACAAGGGAATCTGGAAAAAGCTATTGAAGACTGTTCAAGCGCAATTGAAATAGACCCGGCATATGACCTTGCATATTACAATCGAGCCGTTTTTGATTATAAGCTGACAAAGCAAGCAGACGCAACTAAAGATTATAAGCTGACAAAGGAAGCTGACGCAATTAAAGATTATAAAAAAACCATAGATTGTAATCCGTATTATGAGAATGCCTATAATAATTTGTCCTTTATTTTTTCTGAATCAGAGCAATCCGATGAAGCAATTAATTATTTCTCTGAGTTATTAAAGAAAAACCCGGAAAACGATTTAGCTTTTAGTAATCTTACATTGTTTTTCTCTAAATCAAGGAAATTTGATGACGCAATCGGTTTTTATACTGAATTAATAAATAAAAATCCTCTAATTAAAAATCTTGGAGATTTTTATCATGAGAGAGGATGGTATTTTAATAAGAAAGAAAAATTTGAGGATGCTATTTCAGATTACACCAAGGCATTAGAGAAGAATGCAAACTATAGTTACGTGTACAATAATCGTGCTGTCTCTTACGAAGGGTTGAAAGATTATACAAAAGCGCTTGAAGATTACAAGATAATAATTGAAAAGGTGGATCCGGAATATGCGATAGCTTATTATAATATTGCCTGTCTTAAACTAAAATTAAACAAGTTGGATGACAAGTTGGATGAGGTCAATTCTTATTTCTCAGATGCGCTAAAATATAAGAATAAATTTACATCCCCAATAGACCAGGCATGGCAGGCAATTGCAAATGCATATTTAGGAAATGACGATGAGGCGATAAACCTCCTGAAGAATGCTGAGAAATTTTCTGATGAGCCTGAATTATCTTATTATATTTCAGATGCATATGCCATTCTTTTTAAGAAAACGAGTAATGTCGAGTTTAGAGATAAGTCATTGAAATATCTAAAGTCTGCTATTGAAAAAGAGGAAACTAATATAAAAAAAATATGCGATGAAATTGATTTTGATGAGTTAAGAAAGAATCCGGAATTCATAGCACAATTTGGAGAATGTCCTAAATAGATCCCGTTTTTTTTAAAGTCATATAGATTGGCATCAACTAAATAACCAAAATAAAAATCAGACCGCATCTTCCATTGTAAAAAATTTCAAAATTAAGTATTTTGCAAGTTCCAAAAGAGCGGGCGGTTAGCTCAGTTGGTTAGAGTACTACCTTGACATGGTAGGGGTCATTGGTTCGAATCCATTACCGCCCACTTTTAATTATCAATTATCAATTATCAATTGAGTGATAAAATCAAAATAACGTTTCCGGATAATTCTGTAAAAGAATTTGATAAAGGCATTTCGGCTTATGACGTTGCTATGTCCATAAGTAAAAAGCTTGCTGAAGAAATTCTTGCGGCTGAAGTGAACGGTAAAATGAAAGATCTTTCCGCTCCGATCAATGAGGATTCTAAGATTGTACTTCATAAGTTCGATTCAGATAAAGGAAAGGAAGTCTACTGGCATACCACTTCGCACATGATGGCTCAAGCTATTGAAGAATTATTTCCGGGGGCAAAGTTCGGCGTAGGTCCTCCTATCGAGGGCGGATTTTATTATGATATAGATTCCGACAGAAAATTTTCTGAAGAGGATCTTAAAAAGATCGAAGATAAAATGCTTGAGATCTCCAAGTGCGATCTGAAACCTAGCAGGTCTGATATGAAAAGAACCGATGCCATTGAATATTTTAAATCAAAAAGAAACGATCCTTATAAAGTTGAAATACTTGAGACCATAGCTAAAGATGAGGATGTTGTGTCATTGTACGGTCAGGGTGAGTTTACCGATCTATGCAGAGGACCGCATTTACCGTCGACTTCCAAGGTCAAAGCAGTAAAGCTGCTTTCAGTTTCGGGATCTTACTGGCGCGGCGATGAAAAGAGGCAGATGCTTCAGAGAATTTACGGCATCTCATTTCCAAAGCAAAAAGAACTTGATGAATATTTAAAGAATCTTGAAGAAGCGAAAAAACGAGATCACCGCAAGCTTGGTAAAGAGCTTGACCTGTTTTCTTTTCATGAAGAAGGTCCGGGTTTCCCTTTCTGGCATAATAACGGAATGATACTTTTAAATAATCTTAAAGATTTTCTCAGGGAAAAATTAAGAGAATTAAATTACGAAGAGATTAATACTCCTATTATACTTAATCAAAAGCTCTGGCTTCAGTCAGGGCATTATGATAATTATAAAGAGAATATGTATTTCACTGACATTGATGAAAGAGATTATGCGGTGAAGCCGATGAATTGTCCGGGCAGTACTTTAGTCTATAGGACCGGCATGAAGTCTTACAGAGATCTTCCGTTGAGATTATATGAATTCGGACTTGTCCACAGACATGAGCTCTCAGGAGTTTTGTCAGGATTATTCAGAGTGAGAAGCTTTACTCAGGATGACGCGCATATATTTTGCACTCCTGAACAGATCGAAGAAGAGATAACTGTTTTGATAAAATTAGTATTTGATGTTTACAATGCTTTCGGCTTCGACGACGTGCAGGTATTTCTTTCGACCCGCCCCGAAAAATTCATAGGAGCAATTGATGTCTGGGATAATTCAGAGAAATCACTTTCTACCGCACTTGATAAGGCAAATATTAAATATAAGGTCAACGAAGGTGACGGAGCATTCTATGGTCCGAAAATAGATTTTATTGTTAAAGACAGTCTGCGACGCAACTGGCAGCTCGGCACCATTCAGCTTGATTTTTCAATGCCGGAAAGATTCGGTCTTGAATATGTTGGCAGTGATAGTTCGATTCACCGTCCTGTAATGATACATCGCGCTGTGTTCGGTTCGTTTGAAAGGTTTGTCGGTGTTCTTATTGAACATTACGGCGGATATTTTCCATTATGGCTCGCACCGGTTCAAGTGAGTGTACTTCCAATTACCGATTCACATAAAGATTATGCAAAAGAACTTTCAGACAAATTAAAAAAAGAAGGCTTCAGAGTTTTTCTTGATCTGAGAAATGAAAAGATCGGCTATAAGATAAGAGAGTCTGAAAATAAAAAGATACCATATATGATAGTTATCGGCGATAAGGAGATAGAAAGCAACAATATTTCGGTAAGACAGCATCAAAAGGGTGACATAGGAAAATTTGAATTGAATGAGTTTATAGAAAAACTTAAATTGCAGTCCGGTAAAAAGGAAAATTATAACTAATTAAACTTATAATCCATTAAAGACAAAAAACAGAAGGAAAGAACCAACGAGCAGATCCGTGTACCGCAAGTCAGAGTAGTAGATGAAGACGGTAACGCACTCGGAGTGATGTCAAGCAATGAAGCATTACAAACCGCGCGCTCGAGAGGACTAGATCTGATAGAAATTTCACCAACCTCAAAACCTCCTGTCTGTAAAATCGCAGATTACGGAAAGTTCAACTACGAGAGACAGAAAAAAGAGAAGCTGGCAAAAAAGACCCAGCATGTGATGCATATAAAGGAGATCAGGTTCAATCCGAATACTGATACTCATGACATAGACTTTAAGACAAAACATCTGAGGCAGTTTCTGGTCGAAGGGCATAAGGTAAAAGCTTATGTTATGTTCAAAGGAAGAATGATCACTCATCCGGAGATAGGAAGAAAGCTTATGGATGACATAATTGAGAAGTTGAACGACATTGGAAAAGTTGAAGCTCCGCCAAAGATGGAAGGAAAACAGTTGTTTGCATTTTTTTTACCTGATAAAAACAAGATACAGATCTATAAAGACGCGCTGGCAAAATCAAAGAAGCAAGAGAACAGGAAGACTTCCGAGCCCAAGACTGTTCCTGAACAGCAGAGGAATACAGAAGAAAAGACAGAAACGGAATCAAATATAATTTCAGAAGAAAACAAACCAAAGGAAAATCAAGATGCCAAAAATGAAGTCCAACAGGGCCGCGAAGAAAAGATTTAAAGTCACCGGCACCGGCAAAGTCAAAAGAGAGAAAGCTTACAGAAGTCATATTCTTACTAAAAAATCGAATAAAAGAAAAAGACAGTTAGGAAAAGCTACATTAGTCTCTAAAGAAGAAACAAGAACAGTTAAGAGAATGATACTAGCTTAATTAATTTTAAAAATTTTTATTTTATTATTTTAACAAGGGAGATTTAATGCCACGCGCAAAAAATAAAGTCGCATCACACAGAAGAAGAAAAAGAGTCCTGGAAGAAGCGAAAGGATATGTAGGTGCCAGGAGCAAATTATATACTGTCGCGAAAAATTCTGTTGAAAAGGGACTGACTCATGCGTACAGAGACAGGAAACTGAAAAAGAGGGAATACAGAAGCCTCTGGATCACCAGGATCAACGCTGCTGCAAGAATGAATGATACAACCTATTCAAAACTGATCAATGCATTGAACAAAAAGAATATTGATATCAACCGTAAGATCCTCGCTGAACTTGCATACAGCAATATGGATGCATTCAATGAAATTGTTAAGTTTGCATTAAAATAATTTTTACGAAACAAAAAATATTAACAATGAGGCGGATAAAGTTATTCGCCTTATTTTGTTTTGAGTAAATTAATTTTTCAAAATGCTCGAGAAGATAGAATCCCTAAAGTCCGAAGCTCAGTCCGAGTCTTCAAATATTTCCGACGAAAGATCTCTTGAAGAATATCGTCTGAAATATATCAGCCGGAACGGATTGTTGACGGATCTCTTTGAAGAGTTCAAGAACGTTGATAAAGAATCCAAAGGAAAAGTAGGGAAGTCGTTAAACGAACTGAAGATACTGATACAGGGAATTTATGATTATAAAAAGAGTGCCCTCGGATCATCATCTAAGAAAGAGAACGGGACAATTGACATCACTCTGCCCGGAAGAACATATAACAAAGGCACAAAGAATCTTATAGTGCAGGCTCTTGATGAGATCACATCTATATTTGAAAGGATCGGATTCGGGGTTTGCGAAGGTCTGGAGATCGAAGATGAATATCATAACTTTGACGCTTTGAACACACCCGCTCACCATCCTTCAAGAGACATGCAGGACACTTTTTATATTGACAGCAAAGGAATGGACAAACAGTATTTACTAAGGACGCATACTTCTCCCGCGCAGATACGGATAATGGAAAACACGCAGCCGCCTGTCAGAGTTATCATTCCGGGAAAATGTTACCGTAATGAAGCTGTTAACTCGAGAAGCCTTGCAATGTTTCATCAGGTTGAAGGAATTTATGTCGATAAGAATGTAACTTTCCGTGAGCTGAAAGGTACGCTGGATTATTTTGCAAAAGAATTTTTTGGCGGAAATCTTAAAACAAGATGGAGACCTTCATTCTTTCCATTCACTGAACCTTCGGCGGAAATGGATGTCGAGTGTTATCTCTGTAAAGGAAAGGGCTGCAGAGTTTGTAAGTATACAGGCTGGCTTGAAATACTCGGCTGCGGAATGGTTGATCCCGATGTATTTAAGTTTGTAGGTTATGACCCTGAAGTTTATTCCGGTTATGCGTTCGGTATGGGAATCGAAAGAACCCTGTTACAGAAATACGGTATACCCGATATCAGGATACTATATGAAAATGATATTAGATTTTTGAAACAATTCTGAACACGTCAAGCGTCAGATGTCAAACGTCAGACGAAGTGTGATTTATATTATAACTAAATCCTGTTAAATTTATGAGAGAAGATCTTGAAGTATCCAAATCGATCGACATCAATGCTGAACCTTCTGTAGTATGGAAAGCACTGACAGACCCTGAGATAATTAAAGAATACCTTTTCGGAACAGAAACAGTTACCGATTGGAAGCCGGAAAGTGAAGTTGTATTTCAGGGAGAGTATGAAGGCACTAAATATAAGGACCATGGGGTTGTCAAAGAAAATATTGAAAATGAATTACTGAGCTATAGCTACTGGAGCGGGTTCTCAGGGCTGGAAGATAAGCCGGAAAATTATTCACTGATCACATATGATCTCAAACCGAAAGGTAATGGAGTTACAACATTTACCTGGACACAAAAAGGATATGCTAATGAAGATTCGTATAATCATTCTTTAAAAGGAATGGATGATTTTTTGAAACAGATAAAAGGGATTGTTGAACGGGGGTAGACGTCAATACAAATTACAAATTACAAATTACAAATTACAAATTACAAATGTCAAATGTCAAATGTCAATCGTCAATCGTCAAAAATTAAATGTTTTACATAATACTTAATACTTAATACTTAATACTTAATACTTAATACTTAATACTTA
>JBDTLQ010000184.1:0-6711 GCA_039934715.1 Ignavibacteria bacterium
ACTTTTAACTTTTAACTTTTAACTTTTAACTTTTAACTTTTAACTTTTAACTTTGAACAACAAGCCCGAAACCGGCAGTGATTTCAGGTTCTTAATTTTATTTTTATCTTTCGTTCCATTACTGATTCATTTATACACAAATGCTTTTGCCGGCTATGGCTACTTCAGAGATGAGCTTTATTACTTTGCTTGCAGCAACAGGTTAGACCTTGGATACGTTGACCAGCCTCCCCTTTCAATTTATTTTTTATTTCTCAGCAGAAATATTTTCGGAGACTCAATCTTTGCTCTCCGGATGCTCCCCGCTGTCATATCAGCAGTAACAGTTTTTATAACCGCTCTAATGACAATTAAGCTCGGAGGCAAGAAGTTTGCAATTGTAATATCTTCGGTCGCAGTGATCTTTGCGCCGGTCTATCTTGGAATGAATTCTTATTTTTCTATGAACAGCTTCGATATACTATTATGGACGACAGCTTTATACATAATTGTTTTAATTGTAAAAGAAAATAAATTCTCTTATTGGATCTTCTTAGGCTTTGTAATAGGATTCGGCTTATTGAACAAGATCGGATTTCTCTGGTTAGGATTCGGGTTTTTTGCCGGACTTTTAGTGACGGATAAAAGAAAATTACTTTTAACATCAAAACCTTACATCACGGCTCTGATCGCCCTTGTTATTTTTGTACCTTACATAATCTGGAACATAAAGAATAATTTTGCTCATCTTGAGTTCATACAAAATGCCACATCAGGAAAGTATTCCGGTCTTAACATAGCAAATTTCATTAAGGGACAATTTCTCAGTATGAATCCTTTCTCGGCATTCATCTGGATCCCCGGATTATATTATCTTTTATTTGATCGTGAAGGGAAAAAATTCAGACTGCTTGCAATAATTTATATTGCTTCCTTCCTCATACTTGTATTGAACGGTCACAGCAAAGCTGAATATCTTGCTCCGGCTTATCCCGCTTTGTTTGCAGGAGGAGGCGTGCTCATTGAAAGGATCTCATCAGTGAAATTAAGATGGCTAAAGTATGCAGTTATCTCATTTGTCGTAATTTCAGGAATAATGTTTTCACCTCTTGCTATACCTATATTACCGGTGGAAGCTTACATTGAATATTCACGAAAGCTGGGAATACATCCATCCTCTTCAGAAAGTAAAAAACTTTCAGAGCTTCCGCAGTTTTATGCTGACATGTTCGGATGGGAAGAAATGGCATCAGACGTTTCAAATGTTTACTTGTCACTTACAGAAAATGAAAGAAAAAGAGCGATTGTATTTGGCAGAAATTATGGCGAAGCAGCATCTATAGAGTTTTTTAAGAACAAGTACCCGCTTCCGCCTGCAATTTCAGGACACAACTCATACTGGATCTGGGGCTTTGATAAAGTCGATGATCCTGTACTTATAATTATTGGTGGCGATAAGGAAGATCATCTTAAGTTTTTTGAAAATGTAGAGGAAGCAGGAATTCATAAAGCCGGATATTCAATGCCGTATGAAAATGATCTTCCGATATTTATTGCCAGGCATCCGAAGTTGTCACTTAGCGATGCATGGTTGAAGATAAAACATTATGATTGAACCCGGATCACTTCAGGGAAATATTATCAGAAATATAAATGCTGCTAAATTTACCAAAAGCACAACGCCGTAAACTATATTTGTCCTGCCGCTGCTCAATGATAACATTACAGTAAATACCGATAGTCCCAGAAGCATAATTGATTTTATATCCAGCCCCAAAATAATTTTCATATCATAAATGATGCAGACAAACGCTACACATGGAATAGTCAATCCTATACTGGCCAGCGCGGATCCTAAAGACAAATTCAGGCTTGTTTGAAGCTTGTTGTTTTTTGCCGCAATGATCGCCGCGATCCCTTCGGGCAATAATATTATTGCAGCGATTATTACTCCCACTAATGCTAAGGGCAGGTTGTAGCCAATAATTATACTTTCAATTTTCGGAGAAAGTGTCTTCGCTAAGAGCACTACAATTCCTAAACTAATTATAAGAAATAACAGGCTCGCTGTTAAGACCCAATTGCTGACCTTTTCGGTTTTTTCATTTTCAATATTTCCTGCAGTGAGAAAATATTCTCTATGTCTGCTTGTTTGCGCAAACAAAAAACAAGAATAAATTACAAGACAGGAAATAGAGGCAAATATAAGCTGAGGTGTGGAGTAGTAAGATCCTTCTACACTTTCAGTAAATGTAGGAAACACAAGTGTAAATACAACAATGGAGATCAATGAAACCAAAGCTATGGTAACAGAATGTCTGGAAAATTCCTGTTCGTGATGTTTCAATCCTCCAATGAAAAGACAAAGACCAACGATCCCGTTAAGAATAAGCATTATAGCAGAATAGAGTGTATCTCTCGCCAATGAAACAGTTTCCTGTCCGCCCGAAATCATAAGAGATATGATAATAGAAACTTCAATTACCGTTATAGCAATAGCAAGGATTATTGTCCCATAAGGCTCTCCGACTCTGTGAGCAATTATTTCAGAATAATGCACAGCCGACAATACACTAAGAATAAGAAGTACACATGCTGCAATTTGAAAGAAGCCGCTATCTTTAATAAGTCCGGAAAAAAAGAGTATCCAGCCCAGTACCGGAATAATGATGGTCCTGCGAAAAAATAATCTCATTTTAATTGATTGTGAGAGATTTGAAAGATAATATTTTTCAGACTGTTCTTCCACATACAATGTTTATCCGGCTGAGATTATTCTGAGGAGTTCAGGGCGGATATTTGCAGGTTACCGATGTGGGACAAAATTCCAATTGCAGAATTACGCTTCAATGAAATTTTGGTTGAGCCGAAATAATTTTTCCGTATTATTAATAATATGGATATATTAATTTCTCTGAAAAACATTATGCCGGCTTTAGACGAAAATAAAGAACTTATAAAAGAAATATCATTTACTGTAGTTAGTGATGTTGCCGGTGATGAATCTGAAATGTTTGGTGAGATGTTTGAAGAGTATTATAACAAGCCTTTGAACAGCTCATCCAAAAGCGATGATATGCTCGGATTCGGTGTTGAAGGGATCCTCGATATTTCGACTCCGGTTGTAATCGGAATGGTAACCTCAGTCACCGGGTTCCTCTTCAGCGAAATCGTAAAAACATTCAGGGAACAATCAGCTGAAGTGATCAAAGATAAGGTAAAAAAATTATTCAATAAAAAAACGGAGGTAAAGAAAAGCGAACTTCCTGAATTGACAAGCGAACAGTTTGCTATAATAAAAAAACTTGCAAAGGATGAAGCAGTAAGATTCGGCGCGAGTGAAGATATGGCGGAAAAAATGTCATCAAGTCTGATAGGCACAATGAATCTTCCTCACACCTGAAAATTATGGATAATCAAACTTCCCGCGATGGGATAAATGTTTTTGAATTCCCTGTTGAAACCGATACAAGATTTTTGCTGCTGATCCTTGCAGCATTTTTTTTTGCAATAAATACAGGCCAGAATCTCGGACGTTCAGTTTCTGTATTAACTGAAAATAATTATAACGCCGGTAATGATGTTGATGGTGATCCGACCTATGAAAAGAAAGATCCTTCCATGTTTGAAAACTTTGATGAATACTATAAAAACAGCCGGACGATATTTATTGACAGCCTCAGAGCACTGATATTTCCTTTGATATTTGTTGTCCTGCTATTCTTTTGTGCTTATGTTCTTTACCGCAAATATCCTTCGCAAATAATAAAGAAAAAACATTTGCATGAGCTTAACCCTGAAAGTGACCGGCATTTTACAATGTATATAAAAGAAATAACCGGTGATCTTCACATAAAAAATATTGATCTCATGACAACAAGATCAGTTTCATCCTTCAACGCTCAGGCATTTGGTTTCAGCAGCAGATTTTTTCTCAGGCTTGACGGAGGATTAAGAATTACTTACAGGAAATCAAAAGAAGTTTTCAGGGCGATCGTACTTCATGAGTTCGGTCACATTCTCAATAAAGATATTTTTAAAACATACTTTTCACAGTCACTATGGTATTCGGTGATCCTGATATTTGTCCTCCCGGTTTTCTTATCAATTACCCTGATATTTGCTTCAGGAGTTATTGATAAGCTGACCTCAGGAGGACCCTTGGTCGGGAACATTTTTTCAATATTTTTTTCCAATATCCCGAACACCCTAAAACTAATTGTTCAGTACTTTATACTTTTTGTTTTTCTTGCTTACATAAGAAGCAGCATTCTTAAAACAAGAGAGTATTACGCGGATCAGCGTGCTGTGACACTCGGAGCAAAAGAAGGCTTACTAAAAATATTACATTCACATTCCGGGAGTGATAACGTTTCATTATGGAAAAAAATAAGAATGCTTCATCCAACTTCAAGGCAAAGGGTCTCGGCAATTAATAATCCTGAATCTATTTTTGATATTAAATATGAACTTGCCTTCGTAGCGGGTTTTCTCACGTCACTGATCATAAACGGAATGATGATGCCATTGATTCAGCTTTCATTGCTCCTTTCGAGTATCACAGGACTAGGATCTATATTTCAGAGTTTGTTTGCAGATAAAATATTATTGGTAATTGGTTTCTTGCTGCCGGCACTCATAATTTCATCGACCGGTTTTCTGATCGCCTATCTAATATCCGCTTCAATATCCGTTGAGCTTCTTAAAAACTCATATGTCAATTTGTATTTAAAGAGAATTCAGAATTATAAATATCTAAAATTTTTAATCATCGCATTCTTGTTCGCATTTGGAAATGAGATCGGTTTCCTGATCCAACCTATCTCTACAATTATCCCGAGGAGCTTTTATTCTGTACTTCTAATAATTCTTCTTCAGGGATTTTTTATGTTCATATTATTTTTAAGCTTTTGTCTGACTGATAGTGTAGGTTTAAAAATGCTTGCTATCAGGCAAAATAATGTAAGTATTAAAAGTAAATTTCGTACTATAACACTGCTTAACACTCTGGTAATATTTCTTTTCGTTATCCTTATCTTCGGACTTCGGATTTATATTATATTTGGTTTTTAAATCAGTAATTTGAATTCTGAAATTCAATTCATAATCATTTAATAAATTTTTAATAATGAAATAATTTATAGGGAAAGTGGGGAAATTTTTTATGTCACTCGGAAACTATGTCGATGTAGTTTCTTTCGAACCTAAAGTTTTCTCCGGGAGCGATCCTTATGTATTTGTACAGGTATCATACAATTATGTCGCAACGACCTATTTTTTTAATGCCTCAGGGTAAGATTAATTATGAGGCAATGCGATTCACATCCGTCCAAAACGATTAAATAATTATTGTAACTTTAATGCTATTTAAAAACGATTTAATAAAAATTATTCTAACTTTTAAAGATAGACAAGTTTACTGTTCTTTCTTTTGAAAGATCAAAAGAAAGAACCAAAGAAAAATCTCCCGCTGGTGATAAATTGCCGGAAATTCAGATCAAGGGCGGCAGGAATTCCAACAATAACTGTGGTGATAACTTTATTTGTGACGAGTTACCGGGAATTCCTGTTTATCGCCTTTGCTCTGAATTTCTTTATCGGCAATTTATCACAAGCGGGTTATTTTTAAAAAATGATAATTATTATTCTAATCTTGTTTAGTTTAAGACTTTTAAGTGTTGATAAAAATAATTTGGACAGCAATGAATGCGCTTAATGCCCTAAAGTCATTTTGAACTTGACAATCGTGACTACTTATACTACACTATCAATAATACTTCCAGATTCCTTTCGAAAAGAAAAAACATTATGGAGAAAGAGCTGTATTGAACATCCTGAGAAAAGCCCCGGACTTAGTTTCAATTAAAGAGCTTCCTCATGAGTTAAGAACTCAGAGATGATCTTATAGATATTAGCCGGCGATCCTTCTGAAAAAGATCGCTTTGGACTATTTCGATTTTATTTCATGCCCGGAGACAAAATAGATAAAAAGGAATTTTCGGATGTTGTAAGATCCAAATCTTCACAACCGGCTACATAAAAATAATTATTTATAAAGTTATTAAAAAAAATAAGGAGGAAAAAATGTTCAAGTTAATTATTTCAGTTTGCTTTCTATTTACTATTCTGGTGTCGATCTCAAAAGCTCAAATGGCACCGCCGGCACCTGTTGAGAATAAAGTATATGATACTATGGTCGGCGAATGGACAGCCGACGCGGTAATGATGGGGATGCCGTTCATAGACAATCTGAAAATTGTATGGGATCTTAACCATCAGTTCATTGTATTGGATCTTATGGCAACCGGCAAGGCCAATACAAGCATGACTTATCAGGGAAAAGGGATCTACGGAGTTGACGATAAGGGCAACTCGAAAGATTGGTGGTTTGATACCTGGGGAGCATCAATGGTATCAACGGGTACAGGTTTTTTTGACGGAGATGTCCTGACCATTACAGAAGGAAATGATATGTATAAAGCGAGCAGAACATTTACGGTTGATGGAAACCAAATGACGATGCATGCTAAAGGAACCATGGTGACAAGCGGTAAGGATGAAGCATTTGATGAAACAACTATTTTCATGAAAAAATAATTTTAATTTTTAAGAAGCCTTTCAGATGTATTTATCAGTATTGTCCGAAGGCTTCTTCTGTTATAGTCAAAATTTTTCACGAGAATTCAGGTTACCCGTCCGAAGCAACAAATAAAAACAAGCTTCCTTAAAAGC